>JAGQWZ010000562.1 GCA_020436835.1 Saprospiraceae bacterium
TCACAATCCCCGGAGGGATTGAAAAAGGTAAGCCAGGCATGAAATGCCTGGTAAAGAGGTAGCGAGCCCCACAACCACGGAGTGGTTGAAACATCGGGATAACACCAAGATTTCTATGTTGACAAATGACATCAAGGTCGTGACCTGAATTCTTACACATAGTTATAATATAGACTTCAACCACTCCGTGGTTGGTTGTTCCTACATTCGGGCACGGATCAGAAGCTGTACTTCTGATCCGTGCTATGATAATTAGACCCCATTCGGGGTCTTCCTCAGAATCAGAACAGGAGCTTTGATTTCACATCCATAATCGCAGATTTCCTTGGAATAAAAATGGGGAGGGACCTGGGTAATAGTGAACTGCGTGTATTATAATTTGAGATCACCAGATATCTTTTTAGTCACAATCCCCGGAGGGGGTTGAAAAAGGGTAAGCCAGGCATAAAATGCCTGGTAAAGAGGTAGCGAGACCCACAACCACGGAGTGGTTGAAACATCGGGCAACGAAAATCAAAACCAAAATAATAATGAGGGGGTGATTCCTAAACCGATCGAAAATCTTATTTGCTTCTCCATTCGTTGGGCGTGACTCCCATATATTTCCTGAATTGCGTGTGAAAATGTTGCGGTGAAGAATAGCCCAATTGATGAGCAAGCTCGGTGACAGTGGTATCCGTATTGAGGAGATATTGACTGGCGAGATTTAAACGTCTCTCTGTGAGATAACCAAATAGGGTCTGCCGGAACATTTCTTTAAATCCTACCTTTAACTTGTACTCATTTAAACCGACAGAACGGGCTACTTCAGCCAGCGTGGGTGGATCCGTAACTCTGCCATTGATGAAATCTCTCGCTGCCATAATCCTTTCTTTGTCCGATTTTGTTTTAATGTATTTGTAACTTTCCTTTTTAATTTGGTGATAATTGTCTACACATACTACCAGGAGTTCCATCACTTTGGCCATTAAAAAAAGATTTTTTAAGCCGGATTTATAGGGGTTAATTTTTATTTCATCAATTATCTTTTGAATTGAGATATCAATGGTTCCCCATGGATCTGAAAGTATCATTGGTTTGCCCGCTAAAATACCGGTGACGAAATCTTGTAAAAGAGCATCAGTATCCCCGACCAGCGCAATGAATTGATTTTTGGGAAAATCAATTCCAAAAGTTTCAATTTCCAGGGTCTTATTATAGATTTCCAGATCAATACCAGAAGAGTACATTAGGTTGTGATGACCTCCAGCCAGGTCAAAAGTTTGATTTAATTGCCTGTAAGTAAATGCGTAATCGCCTTTCAATCCAAAATGGAGGCGGACCCGGCTTTGCTCATTTCCGGTCTGATGGTTTTTATTTTTAGAGAACTTTGAAAGGGCATATCCCAATCTAATGCCGTTGACTTCCCAATTCTGTGATTGTACGATCTTCCAGTTATCCGTTCCAGCTTGAGTTTTCATCCGGGCCAAAGATAGTGATCAGAGGTGATTCTCGCTGGTTTCTGAACAATTTGAATGAACCGGCGTTTGAATTTGACAATTTATTTTTAGCTGTAACTATGGATAGTTTTTCGAACACGATCATCTCTGCCGTCGATCAGGTGAAAGAGGCGGTCATTAAAATTGATGTGGTGAGAAGAGTCAAGGGCAAACGGGTATTTGCCGGATCCGGCTCAGGATTTATCTTTTCTTCCGATGGATTTGCCTTTACCAATAGTCATGTAATTCACGGGGCTGAAAAGATCATTGTCACCTTATTAAGTGGTGAACAGGTTTCTGCAGAGTTGATCGGAGAAGATCCGGATTCTGATCTGGCAATAGTAAAGGTGCTTGGAGATCAAACGGTTTTTGCTCATTTGGGTAATTCAGATGACCTTCAAATAGGTCAGCTGGTCATTGCCGTGGGAAATCCACTGGGATTTCAGCAAAGTGTTACCGCAGGTGTGA
>JAGQWZ010000563.1 GCA_020436835.1 Saprospiraceae bacterium
AGCCATTTTATTTTACTGGCACAGCGACCGCAGGTAGACATAGCAAGGCGCTGTCCAGGCGAGTCGGCCACGATCCTGATGCATGAGGACAATCAAACGCCCACAGGTATTTAATGCGATAAAACAAGTCTCAACCAATTAAAATAAACATTTAAAAAAAAGAATATTATGAAAGCGATTATAAATAATAGATATGGCACACCAGATATCCTGGAGCTTCGGGAAATAGAAAAGCCACAACCCGGCGATCATCAGGTACTGATTAAAGTTCTGGCTGCGTCAGTCAATAAAGCAGATTGGTATATACTGACCGGATCACCTTTTCCCATCCGTTTTATGAGTGGTTTCTCCAAACCAAAGTATCGCACGCTGGGTGCAGATGTGTCCGGAATTGTGGAACGTGTCGGATCGAACGTAAATCAATTTAAGCCGGGAGATGAAGTCTTCGGTGATTTGTCTGCGAATGGATTTGGAGGATTTGCCGAATATGCGCTTACAGACGAAAGTAAAATTGCGATAAAACCGACAAATTTCAATTTTGCGCAAGCGGCCGCTATCCCTATGGCCGCCATTACGGCTTTGCAGGCACTGCGGGATAAAGGCAAGATCGCCGAAGGGCAGCAAGTGCTGATTAACGGCGCTTCCGGTGGGGTAGGTACTTATGCGATCCAGATAGCCAAGTATTTTGGATCACAGGTAACCGCTGTCTGCAGTACTGCAAAAGCAGGCCGGGCAAAACGACTGGGTGCCGACTTTGTAATCGATTATAAAACGAATGATTTTACCCGGGAGGACAAGGAATATGACTTGATTCTCGACATTGTCGGAAATCATCCCGTATCATCTGTGAGTAAAGTGCTGAAGAAGGGAGGACATTATGTGACCTGTGTTTTTTCGCTGGGTGCATTACTGCTGGGACCCTGGAAAAAATTAACCGAGAAGAAGACCATTACCAATGTATTGACCGAAACGAACCGGGCTGATTTGCAGTTTCTTACCAAACTGGTCGAAGAGGAAAAACTTAATCCGGTCATTGATGAAACCTATACACTTGACGATGTTCCGGAAGCATTGAGGAAAATGGGAAAGGGCAGTAATGAGGGAAAATTGGTGATCTGCATCTGATCGAAGGGAGTGATCAGGTAAGACAGAGAAAGATGACTGGGGTGTCTGACTCCAGATCAATGAAGTCAGAAACCCGGCGAACGGGCTACCATGGGCACTGAGATAAAATATTTGGGAAAATATGCACCGATGTTGGGTAATTCAACCGCTTCCTGGGTAAATTGTAGCAAAGATCTAAACCAGAACAACGCAAACAGCAATGAAATACACATTCACATGTCCCAAATGCAACTCCGGAAGAGTGATTGAGGTGGTCGGTTCCAATATGAACCAGTATCAGAAAATTCCATTAAACAAATGGAGTGTTAAAAATGCCGTACTTGATCGGTATATCTGTGCTGATTGCGGTTACACTGAAGAATTTGTTCAGCTGAGTGATTCATTTGAAAAATGGGCCATTAAAACTCTGGAACAGGGAGGTGGAAGAGATGATGGTTTTGTGTAGTGCTCAGATCCTCCATTTATGGTTGGATTTTAAACCTGAACAGGTAGCTCAGAGCTTAGAGTCGATTCGCCTAATGGCGTCCGAAATCCCCCTTGAGATGAAATTGCCATAGCCGTCATCATTGAGAAGCGGTACGTATTTCGAGGCAAGCTCATAGTGTTCCTTCGCCTTTGGGTAATTTCCAAGATCCTCAAAGCACTGACCTATGTTGAGATGGAGGGATGGATAAAGAGCCTGGATCTTTTTGTCTTTGATGCTGATGGCAAGATCCAGGGCTAACTCATCCCATTTTAGTTTCTCGATGACATTTTTTTGTTGACGGGCAAAATAGTGCGCGGCCACCATCTTTTCCAGATTATTACTGGCCAGAGCCCAGGCTTTTCGAAAAAGCCGGGTCGCTGCTTCCGATTTACCCAGCGCTTCCATGTCCATTCCCTCAGCACAAAGCCTGACTACCGGATTTTCTGGATCAAAAAGCATATTGGTCGATATTTTTTTCCACCTGCCTACAGTCTGTCAGCACCATGAATTGTTTTTTAATATTGGCAACTATGCAGATAAGTCATTATGTTAATTTGTAATACATTTAGACCTTCGGAGAAGATTATTCTATTCCGAATGTCGGGATCTAATAAAAATAAAAATAAGAAATGAATGTAAAGAAATTGGCCGGTGAAGCGGCTACCGGGTTGGCAGAATCCGGCATGACGGTTGGACTGGGTACGGGTTCAACTGCCTACTGGTCAATTATGAAACTGGGGGAGAAAGTAAAG
>JAGQWZ010000564.1 GCA_020436835.1 Saprospiraceae bacterium
GAGGAAGAACTTTCAAAGACCTATTTTCCAAAAGTGATCGTCGCTTTCGCGAAATCCTGGTCACCGAATCCGGATAATCCTCCTTTCTACTGCGACATCCCTTTCGGGTATGAAGATGATCAATTGGTAACTCATCCGGAAATACTGGAGAAATGGTATGCCAATATGCCAGTGCATATGATTGACGACAATCTGGATAATCTGAAAAAATTGAAGGCGATTAAGTTGGATTGGGGGAGGAATTCCGGGGATCGCTTTACGATCCAGTGTAAGATGTTCAGTCAGCGGTTAGAGAATGTGGGGATAAAACATTTTGCCGAAGAATATATTGGCACGCATACTAGCGGTATTTATACCAGGGATGGAAGGATTCCAAATCAAATGCTTCCATTCTTTGATTACTACCTGAACTTTAATTAGATTTCTAATATGACGGTAGAACTAGAACATTGAAAAGCGATCAAAACTGGGTTGCGGGTTTAACCGGAGGGCAATTGCAAACCTTCCGGGATCTGTACGACCTTTTCAGTGATAAAGTCTATAATACCGCACTAAGCTACACACAAAATACCGTCGATGCAGAGGAGGTCACACAAGAGGTCTTCATTCGGATCTTTCAAAAAGCCTCACAGTTTAAAGGTGATTCAACCCTTAGTACCTGGATTTATCGAATCAGTGTAAATACATCCCTCAATTTTCTGAGGAAGAAGCGACGCTTTTTATTCTTTAAGACCGGTGAGGCCGAAATTGATCAACCTGATTTTCAACACCCTGGTGTTTTACTTGAAAACAAGGAGGAGGCAACCTACCTTTTTAAAACCATTGCGACCTTGCCGGAGAGTCAGAAGACCGCCTTTATCCTTAGTTACATTGAACATTTGCCCAGACAGGAAGTGGCAGATATTATGGACCTTTCACTTAAAGCGGTAGAGTCTCTTTTGCAGCGAGGTAAAAACAATTTGAGAAAGAAATTAGAAAAATTTTATCCCGACCGAAGGAAAGAATGATTTTCAGTGTCTAAATTATACGAAATCGATCCTGTAAATTTTGAAAAAGCAGGGTCCACACAAATTGCCATGATGAACAATGAAAGAGAACAATGGATTGACAAGGTTCTGAACAGCATGACGGATGCCCAAAGAGCATCACCGGATAAGAATCTGAAATACCGCATAGAACAAGAGATTCAATCGGAAGAAATAGAATTAGTGTCACCCCTAAGGTGGAGGATATCTGCTGCTGCCGCAATTCTGCTTCTGATTATCAATATTTACGCGATCAGCAACTATGGGTCTTCCAACAACAAGGGAGCATTGTTGACTGGTACATCTGTCTATAGTTACATCTCGCTTCTCTCCACCTATGATATATACGAAGAATGAATAAACTACGATTTTACCAATATAGCACCTGGGCACTTCTTATCCTGAATGTCATAGTTCTGTGTCTCTTTTTATTTATTCTCCCACCGCCTCGCCAGAGAGTGCCGGGTCCCGGGCATTCTTTTCCTGGTCGTGCGGTCGAACTGATGCAACTTGATCAGGATCAGCAACGCGCTTTTCAGGAAATTGTCCGGGAACACCGAAATACAATGTCTGCAATCCATAGAAGGCAGCATGATCTGGTGCAGCAGTATTTCGATAATCCGGAGAGATCAGATTCGATCGCATTGGGGGAGATAACCGACAATGAAGCGAAGAAACTGGAGATAACTCTTGAACATTTTCAAAAAATTAAGTCGATTTTAAATCCAGGCCAACTTGCAGGTTTTCAGCAATTTAGAGAGGAAGCACTCCAAAATATTCTAAGTCCACAAAAAAAAGTATCCCCTCCTCCGAAGGATTTTTAAGTTGCATTTGTCAAAAGGGAAAATTATACGTTATGAGACGCTTTATTCTTCCCTTTTTATCTTATTTCACTGCATTTGTTCTTTTAAACTCGTGTCAAAAGGAAAATGTACAGGCGCAGGATCTTGATTGCGCACCTCAGGAGATCCAGATAGGACCAAATACGATGACATTGGTGCCGGTAGATCTTTCTCAGCGCGGTAGTTGTGAGGAGATCTTGTCATATAAATCGAAAGTAACGATTAGTTCGAGCGGGGATAGCCGGGTTATATCTTCAAACTCCATACCTGATCATAAGGTGGGACTATTTGGTCGAATTCCGGGGTCTTTGAATCCGAATGCGATCGCCGAGGTAAACGATACCTATCGGGTACCCCTTAGCCCGGAAAAGGCTCCGTCAATTACACCATTGTTAAGTACGGAGCGGGGACCACAGTACCAGTTCGGTATCCTGCTCAATGGAGTTATTCTCGATCCGGAGGCAGCAGAACCGTTTCCGCATGAAGGATTTTTTAATGCGAATGTAAATTGGGAATGGAATCTCGATGCAATGGAGATCAATTTGGGTTTGGATTGCAATAATGCCCATGTTCAACCCCAGGGAAAATATCACTATCACGGTGCCCCGACACTTTATCTCAAATCATTAAATATCTCATCCAGTCAGATGACTTTAGTGGGGTATGCGGCCGATGGTTTTCCGGTATACTATAAGTACGGCTATATCGACTCTGGTCAACGCAGCAGTGGTGTAAAGGAATTGATCCCGGGATACCGGTTGAAAACAGGAAACAGACCTGGCGATGGAGTCAGTGCTCCGTGTGGTGCCTACAATGGGGTTTACACCAATGACTGGGAATTTTCGGAAGATGTGGGAGATCTTGATGAATGCAATGGCCGGACCGGTGTGACACCTGAATACCCCGGAGGAACCTATTACTATGTGATTACGGATGATTTTCCCTTTCTACCCCGATGCCTGAAAGGTGTTCCCTCACAAGATTTTCGTATCCAATGAGAAATAAGATTTCGTTCATCTTAGCGCTAGTTTGGTTGGGTGTCACCAGGACCGCCTACGGTCATGATCCCAAGCTTACCTTTTGTGTGCTCAGTTTTGAGCAAAGCAGATTAAATATTGAACTTGATATTCCCTGGTCTTTGAATCTGGCAGTTAAAAAAGCCTTTCCGGAAATGACTTTTGGAA
>JAGQWZ010000565.1 GCA_020436835.1 Saprospiraceae bacterium
ATAATGACGAAGCCGGAACCCTGGAAATAAAAAACGGCGATCAAACCACAGTCTTTCAGGTCGATGAAAGTGGGAACACTCTGATCTCCGGAGAACTCAACACCCAATCCACTGGTTCTGCTAACATGGTACCGATTTGCTATGGAAATGTTCAATTTTCCGGGCTGATCAGTTCCGGCACCAGCAATTTCACCGTAGTCCGTTATGGTGTCGGACTTTACCGGATTGAAATTGATGGCGAAAGCATAAATGATGACAACTATCTCGTGCTTGTATCACTTAAGGAGCAGGGACAAGTGGAGTGGTTTCCCTCTGCCGGTGAGCTTGGTATCATGACCTCTGAGAACGGTGTTAATGTCGACAAAAGTTTCTGTTTCCTGATATACAAACCTTAAATACAAATGAATTTCAAGCAATCCATATTACCTTTGATCATCTTGCAACTTGCAATCTTGTATCAGATCAGTGCCCAACCTAATTTTGTAGTTGAAGGAGATTCAAATTCTACCGATACGGTACTTAAGATCACTACTGCATCGCAACCTCATCTGGACTATGTAGGTCCTTATGTAAAGAGTGAGCCAAGCCCGGGCAGGGGCATAGCGGCCAGCTTTTATGGTGGAATTCTCGGAATGGCAGCAGAAAGTAACCTGCACACAGGACTCCTTGGATCGTCAACGCTCGCCTATGGTCTGCGGGGGATTGGTAGCATGGGCTCTGGTGCCAACTTCCAAGGTGGGGCGGGGTCGCTGATTTTGGGAGGATCGGAGTATGAATTTGGGTCAGGGCAGGACGAAGCAGTCATATCGACCGATCCCCTTCTCTCCAGTTCCGATCTCTGGTTGAGTTCAAATGACAACATTGTTCTTCAACTTGATAAGAACAATGATGAGGAGCACTCCGATTTACAAATAAAGAACGGTTTGGGTGAATTTATCTATTTTGTCAAAGGGAGTGGCCACATTCAGGCAGGGAGTAAGTTTCACCAGAAAGATTTAGGATCGAATAATCTCATTCCCATCTGCTATGGATATGTGATAAACGACAGTCTGGCCTTTTCTTCCAATAATGTGTTAATCAGCAAGCCAGGAGCAATCGGTCCGGTATTGCTGGATATAGACGGCTACGACTTCAATACCATGGACTTTACAGTAATTATCCGATTATTGGAGGAAAAACCCAATACCTACACCAGTTGGTATGCCACTGAAAATGGTCAGTTGGAAATTTATGCTCAGGAAAGATTGGGAATTACACCACCGTATTTTTACCACGATGAAGATTTCCAATTCATAGTATTTAAACCTTGACCTTCTGTTATCTTGGTTTTTCACTTATTTTAGATCTACCGCACGGGTACTACTATGACACCATTTTCAGCAAATCATAATTCTTCTTTATTTATCCAGATCGTCCTTACCGTTATTCTGATTTCCATTACCAGATATCTACCTCTGAGAGGTCAGAACATATCTTACACCGATAGCCTTAAAATAGAATTACAGCAGATAAAGATCGATACACTTAGAGTACCTGTACTCCGAAAACTCATCTGGCATTTTCTCGCCTTTTCTCCCCAGGAGTCCGCACCTTACCTCACAGAATTAGAAACCATCGCTCAAACCGGAGACCATCCCTTTCTCCGGGCAATTACCCATAATTATTATGGAATAAAATACCGGCATGAGGGAAAATTTCCGGAAGCCATCAATCATTTTAATCAGGCTCTTGAATTTTACCGTACAGACCCGAAATATGAAGCCGCCTCTACCGGCCCACTCTTCAATTTAGCAGTTATAAATCAAAATATTGGCAGCTATGGGGAAGCGTTAAAAATGAATTTCAAAATTCTTGAAATCCATGAAAATTTAAAAAATACCGCAATGATCTCGCAAACCTATAACGCGATTGGGAACAACTATAAAGATCTGGCAGAATATTCAAAGGCTATTCTATATTTCGATTCTGCCTACGTACAGGCCAAAAGAAATAATCATATTGCGGAAACCTCGCTATCTGTTCAGAGCAAAGCCAATGTCTTACTCGAAACAGGACGTTTTGAAGAATCAATACCCCTTTCTCTTGAAGCCTTGGAACTCAATCGCAACCTTAATTTCCAACCCGGCATCGCCTCCAACTACGAGGCATTGGCCAATGCCCATGCAGAAATGATGAATTTCAACCTGGCGCTTCAATATGCCCTGGAGGCAATGGCCATCAATAACAGCTTGCTTTTGACACGCGCATTGACCGTCAATGAGATTGTGGTTGCCGATATTTATGATCGAATGGGAAGAACTGATCTCGCCCGTCATTATGCCGGTAAAGCAAGTGATCGCAGCCGTGAAATGGGAGATATTGAATCCCAGTTACTGGCAGAAGATAAATTAGCTGATATTCATGAAAAACAGCAACGTTTTGAGTTGGCAAATGAAGCTCGAAAAAGAGCTGCATCATTACGGGATAGTCTTTTCCACCGGGATAAACTAGAAATTGCTCAAAATTATGAAACAAGATATGAAGTGGAAAAAAAGGAAAAAGCCCTGGAAAATCTTGCACTTCAAAACAAGATAGCCGGGTTGGAACTGCAACGTCAGAAGAAGTTACGTACCGTGCTTATTGTGGGTATCATTTTACTAATATTCAGTGTGGTGCTTATTGCCCGCATCCTCCAACTTCGTATTGCTGCTCAAAAATTGCGAAGGGAAAACGAGAAAGTAGTCTACAGCAATAAAATAGCCCACATGGAGTTTGAGCGGAAAACGGTAGCCATAAATTCCATGTTGAATGGTCAGGAAAAAGAGCGATCACGTATAGCGAAAGATTTGCACGATGGCCTGGGCAGTTTGCTAGCTACGATCAAGTACCAGCTGGAAACAATCATTGATCACACAGTGCGGCAAGACCAGGAAAACCCTTTGCATCATACCGGTGCGTTAATCGATACGGCCTGTGATGAAGTGCGGAGAATCGCCCACAATATGATGCCCCAGGCGCTGAAAGAATTTGGCCTCATTGCGGCAATAAAAGACCTAGCCACCAATGTTGAGCAAACCGGAATCGAAGTCCATGTAGAATCGCTGGACGAAGCGAGAATACGCCTGCCATTGAATGAGGAAAACATACTCTACCGGATAGTCCAGGAACTGTTACAAAACTGCATCAAACACGCCAGGGCCAGTAAGATCATCATCCAACTGGCCACCTATAAACAGCAAATGATCCTGACTATAGAAGACGATGGAGTGGGCTTCACACCGGACAGCAGTACTTTGGGAATGGGCTTGCAAAATATTAAGACAAGAATCGGAGTACTCAAAGGTGCATTTGAAATTGATGCACAGCCAGGGGTGGGAAGTACCTTTACTATTACGGTTCCTCTATCTAATCATGCACATCTCTGATTCGATTCCACCCATAAATCCTATCTTCAGTATTTTACCATTCGAAATATATGGCACTTAGACTATCTATTATTCTGTTGGTCCTCATTGTATCGACCATGTCTTGCCAGGCGCCGGATCGCACCGATTCGCAATCAGCAATTCGACTGATCACCCATAATGTCTATTATGGATTTACGAAAATTCCCGACCGGAAAGAACAGTGGTTGAAATGGATGCAGGAGCAAAAGCCTGACATCGTCTCACTACAGGAATTAAACGAATATACCCCTGCACAACTGGAAGAAGATGCCTCCTCATGGGGGCACTCCCACACCGTCCTGCTCAAGGAAGAAGGGTTCCCTACCGGTATTACTTCACGGTTTCCTATAGAAGATGTACATCGTTATCTGGATGGATTTCACCATGGCTTAATCCGGGTTAAAATCCGGGGAATTTATATCTACGTAATACATCTCCATCCCAGCAACTGGAAATTCCGGCACCAGGAAATTGACCAAATACTGGATAACATTAATGACCTTCCGGAAAACAGCCGGAAAATTCTCGCTGGCGATTTTAACACCTTTTCTCCTGTTGATAGTATTTTCTATCAGCATGGCCGACTGGAACCATTTTTTAATGGATTGGATGTTCGGGATAATGGCAATAATTTAAATGAGGGGAAAATCGATTACGGAGTGATTGAAAAGATTATTGATTCCGGATTAATCGATATCGAATTTAAATTCCGTCCATCAGAATATAACTTCAGTGGTAGCTTTCCCGCCTGGCTGGACACAGAAGGAGAACATGGAGATCTTCGGCGGCTAGACTATATTTTCGTCAGTCCTAATTTGGTTAAAAAGGTAAAAGCTGCAACAATCATTGCCGACAGTACGACCCAGTATTTATCCGATCATTTACCGGTGTTAATGGATTTCGATCTATGATAAGCTTGCCGGTGGGGGCAGTCCAATTTTCTTAATAATCGGGATCATGACTTTGAAATTAAGGCAGTGCTCATGCAACCTTTTGTTCTAAGCAGCCGTCCTCTAATTATATCATGCGCATCTGATCCATGTTTAAAAACCAACTACTCCTCGTCTGGCGAAATCTTCTTCGCAATAAACTATATTCTTTTATCACGATCGCCGGTCTTGCGGTAGGCATTGCCGCTGGCTTTTTGATATTGCAATACGTTTATTACGAAACGTCGTATGATGCATTTTTCGAGAATAAAGAGAATATCTACCGGGTCCAGCTTAACCGATACAATGATGGTGAACTTACTACTCAATGGGCAGCAGGTTGTGCCGGTGCGGGGTATCACCTGAAGGAGGAATTTCCCGAGGTCCTCGATTATGTCACATTGACCAGTAGCGGTGCTCAGATTAGTTATGAGGATAAATACTTCAAGACCACCCATGCCTACTATGCTGGTGGGAATTTTTTCGAAGTATTCTCCATACCCCTAATTCGCGGAGTTGATTCCCTCGTTTTAAAGGATCCATACACGGTAGTCCTTTCAAAGTCACTGGCCGAGAAAATATTTGACCAAAACGATCCGGTGGGTAAAAATATCAAAATGAATGATGCCACTGATTTTCTGGTCACTGGCGTATTTGCTGATTTACCGGAACGTTCCCACATGAAGTTTGACCTTCTCTATTCCTTTGAAAGTTATGTACGGTTCACCAGTGAAGAAGTCAGGACAGCCTGGCAGTGGGACGGATTTCTAAACTACGTGGTCTTGCGGCCCGGCACCGCCCCGGAAGCTCTTGAGTCCAGGTTTCCTGAATTTATTGAGAGAAAGGTGGGACAGGAACTGGCGGAATACAATGCCGGAATGGAATTTAATCTTCAACCCCTGACAAAGATTCATCTTATTTCCGATTACCGGGGCGAAATAAAAACAACAGGAGATGAAAAGGCCACCTATTTTCTATTAATTATAGGATTATTTGTACTCTTCATCGCCTGGATTAATTATGTAAATCTGACTACGGCGCATTCTCTGAAAAGAGCGCGCGAAGTCGGAATTAGAAAGGTCCTGGGTGGTGTACGCAGCCAGTTGATCCGTCAGTTTCTGTTTGAATCCAGTATAACCAATGGCCTGGCATTTTTAATTGCATTTTTATTCGTGGTTGTTTCCTTTCCCTTTTTCAATCATTTTGTGGGCCGGGAGTCTTCGTATACCTGGCCGGATGCCTCCTGGTTCTGGTTGGGCATGATCACCTTTTTTATCGGTGGTGTTCTTTTGTCCGGCTTTTATCCGTCTTTGGTGCTTTCCAATTTCCGTCCCGTGACCGTACTCAAAGGCAAATTTACCTCCAGTCCCAAGGGTAATCTGCTTCGAAAAGGACTGGTTACCTTTCAATTCCTGGCGTCGATATTTCTGATTACCGGCACCTATGTGGTATACCGCCAATTACAGTTTCTCCAAAATCAGGACCTGGGAGTCAATATCAATCAGACTTTAGCGGTGTATACTCCGAATTTCTCCAGTGATTCTGTCTTTAATTTGAAGGATGATATATTCAGCAATCAACTACAGCAGGAAACCACCGTTTCCGGATTGACTGCTTCCAGTGCTATTCCCGGCCGCACTCCCGGATGGAACGCCGGAGGTATCAGACTGATCAATCAGACCGACCGGGAGAGTAATCAATATCGCATCATCGGTTGTGATGACGATTTTATGGAATTATATGGCCTGGAATCCATAGAAGGTCGCTTATTCAATGCCGATTTCGGTGGTGAGGAGGGCAACGTCATTTTTAATGAAGCGGCAGTCCGC
>JAGQWZ010000057.1 GCA_020436835.1 Saprospiraceae bacterium
AGATGGAGGTCGATGCTGGTCGTGGAAGTCATCTGGGAAGTATAACGATTTGCCGGGAAAACACCGCCATTAAAAATGACATAATCAGGTTCTCCAAAATTGGCCAGTTCTTCGTGCGTCGGCATGATCAGCATATTCTGCATAAAAAGAGCATGATAAGCCCTGGTGCAGATCACTCTCACCTTGAGACGATATTTCGGATCCCAACCGGCATAGGCATCAACCACGTAGACCCGGTCCCGGCTATTCAGAAAGTCAATAGCTCTTTCCAGGTTGATCATGAACGTATGCTCATCCAGACCGATATTGATCTCACCCCAATCGATATTTGGTGCACTGTCAGGGTGCTTAACGATGCGTTTATCTTTGGGGCTTCGCCCCGTTTTTTTGCCGGAATACACAAGAAGCGCCCCGGTATCGGAAATTGCAGTTCCTTTCTCATTCCGCAAGGCAATTTCATAGAGCTCGGGAATGCTTAAATTTCGATGGATTTCTTCGTTATAGATTTCATACTTAGACAGTGAAAATGATCCCATGATTCTTCATATATGAATTTAGGCCCACGGATATCGCAGACGGAATTTCGATCCCGACTAAAGTATGATTTTACCCCTTTGTGATTTGCTGATGGATGTCAGTTGATAGGATGATGCTCATCCAGTCAGGGTTGGCGATGTGTTTTCACCAGGTCAGCGCACAATCCGCTCCATTGATTTTTTTCGGGAAATCTCAGAGTCAACTTCTGTTGGCTATCAACAGGCTGCCGGTTTACATATTCTTCACTTCCTGAACCAACTTCTGTATAGAATCCTTGGCATCTCCAAAGAGCATCCGGTTTTTGTCATGAAAGAATAATGGGTTCTGAATGCCTGCGTATCCTGCACTCATACTGCGCTTCAGCACAATGATATTTTTGGCATTCCAGACTTCAAGGACCGGCATCCCGTAGATCGGACTTGAGGGATCATCCAGTGCTGCGGGATTGACGACGTCATTTGCTCCAACGATTATCACTGTGTCAGTATCTTTCAAAGCCGCGTTTGCATCTTCGAGGTCTAACAATTTGGGGTAGGGCACATCCGCTTCTGCCAATAAGACATTCATGTGTCCGGGCATACGGCCGGCTACCGGGTGTATGGCATATTTCACGTCGACACCGTTTGCCTCCAAAAGATCATCAAGTTCTTTTACCGTCTTTTGGGCTTGTGCAACTGCCAAACCATAACCTGGCACAAACATCACCGAATTGGCATAAAACATTTGGATGGCCACATCATTGACCGTTGCTACTTTTGCTACCTGGTCTCCACTGTCCGTACCACCCCCGGTGGCGGCACTGCCAAAGCCACCAATGATCACATTTAATAGAGACCGGTTCATCGCATCACACATCAATACAGTGAGAATAGTACCGGCAGCACCTACCAGAATTCCGCCGACCAACATGATTTGGTTTCCGTAGATCAATCCGGCTGCAGCTGCTCCAATACCGGTGAAGGAGTTGAGGAGCGAAATGACCACCGGCATATCCGCACCACCTATCGGTGCAACAAAAGATACGCCATAGATCAGTGCTAATAATAAAAATACTCCAGCCAGGGTCATACCTGCCTGTTGACCCTGAATCGTTAGCCAAACAAACAATACTGCAACAATGATGAGAAGGATCAGGTTGATTACACCGTGTCTCGGTAGGATCACATTTTTATCCTGTATTTTTCCATCCAGCTTTCCATAAGCAAGCATACTTCCCGTGAAAGATATTGCTCCTATCAATAGGGTGAAAACAGCAATACCCAACTCTCCGGTAGTCATAATGGCTTCACTATCGTAAAATTTGGTTAATTCCGCAGCAGCAAGTACGGTAGCACAGGCACCCCCCAGACCATTGAATACCGATACCATCTGGGGCATCGCTGTCATTTGGATTTTCTTCGCTGCCAGCCATCCGATCACCCCACCGACGATCAAGCCCACGATTATCCAGAGATAATTATTGTTTGCATTGGCAATCGGTTCAATAAGAGCGCCCAAAATGGCTATACCCATCCCAATTCCAGCCAGGATATTTCCTCTCCTGGCGCTATCAGGTGAACTCAATAGACGCAACCCCCATACGAACGCTACGGCACCCAATAAATAGAAAAATTTGACCAGTGTGCTTATCAGCATGATTATTTCTTTTTCTTTTTAAACATTTCCAACATTCGGTCGGTCACTGCAAATCCGCCGATTACATTCACCATTCCAAGGATGACACCCAGTGTTCCCAGGCTTAGTTGCAAAACATCATCGGGTGAGGCTCTCCGTACCAAAATTATCGCCCCGATTATGACCACACCACTGACCGCATTGGCGCCAGACATGAGAGGAGTATGCAGAACTGTGGGTACCTTGGAGATCACTTCGAAACCCAGAATTATGGTGAAAATGAGCAAATAAATCATGATTAATTGCTCATTGAAAAACTGGAAAATGGTATCCATATCTGTTTTTTTAGTGGGTGATAAACGAAGAATTCACAATCTCATCTTCAAAGTTGAGATTCAGTTCACCCTCTTTTATGATTAGTTTGAGAAAATTAAGCAAGTTGTTGGCATACAGTGTACTGGCATCCTCTGGCATTTCATTTGCCAGATTGGAATCCCCTATGATCCAGATCCCCTTATGCTGAATTATTTTACGATCCTGGGTCAATTCACAGTTGCCACCCGTTGATGCCGCCAGATCGACGATTACCGAGCCCGGTTTCATGGCCTCAACGGTACTTTTTGGTACCAATATCGGAGCTTTTCTTCCCCGCACCTGAGCGGTAGTTATAATTACGTCTGCATTCATTGCCCGCTTTTGGACTTCTTCCCGCTGACGTTTGATAAAGTCTTCATCCTGTTCTACGGCATATCCACCAGCACCGGTATCTTCTTTTGCTCCTGCCACTTCCACGAAGCGTGCGCCGAGACTTTGGACTTCCTGTTTTGCTGCCGAACGGGTGTCAAATGCTTCTACCTGAGCTCCCAATCTTTTGGCGGTGGCGATCGCCTGTAATCCGGCTACACCGGCACCAAGAATTAACACCTTAGCGGGCTTGATACTTCCGGCTGCAGTGATCATCATTGGAAAATAACGTGGAAGCTTCAGGGCTGCCGATAAGACCGCTTTGTAGCCGGCGATGGAGGCCATTGAACTGAGAACATCCATGGACTGGGCCAGGGTAGTTCGTGGAATCATATCCATGCTGATGGCTCTGACACCAATTTTTTTCAATCGTTCCGAAACCTCTTTATCAAAGAAAGGCTTGTATTCGGCGACGGTCAATACATCTTTTTTCGCCTGTTTGAGTTCTTCCTCACTCAACGGTTCGATGCTGATCAATAAATCTGCATTTTTAATCACATCAACCCGGCTGGCTACTTCTGCATCCTCATATTTATCATTGGAAAAGCCAGCCTGAAGTCCGGCATCGTTTTCGAGCACGATTTTACATCCCAATTCCTGGAGTTTTTTCGCAATACCAGGTACAATGGCTACCCGCTGGTCGTTTTGTTCTGCTAGAATCCCTATTTTCATCTTTGCTTTGCTAATCGGGGCGAAATTAAAGAAATGTTTTAGTTATTCGGCAGCTAACCGGGGATAAATGCCCTCATCTTCTTAGCTGATATTTATCATTTCCCCTATTCTCGATTCTGAGCGACCACTTTCAGTAAAAACATGATTGATTTGCCTATATATCTTGAAGTCTCAGCGGGCGACAACTGGTAGAAATGCGTCCACGCGTCTGCCTTATGATCGTGATATGAGTTGGCTAACTCTGGAAAAGTTGCAGTGAATGCAAGCCGTACGGCATGACCGTTTATAATGTCAAAGACGATATAATCGTCGATATATAAATCGGGATTTTGCAGACCAAAGCTTGCAGTGACCAGCATTGATTCCATGGTCAGGTAGCGGTATTCCGGCGCGGGGATTTTATTTAGCAGGTATTCAATCCGTAACTGAAAAGCTTTCTCACCGGAGGTCATGTCTGACAGGATGACCCTGCTTTCCAACCGGTTTCTACGGTCCAGCTTATCCCCGATAATTATCCCTTCAGATTGGTGAAAGATCTGGTAAACCTTGGTGTAAAAGTCCTCCCCCGCTTTGTGTAAGGTACCCTGACTCCGTCGCCAGATTAGCCATCCCTCCTCAGGTTTAGGATTGGAAAAATGCAGACTATCCATATTCCAGGATAGCGGTTTGCTGGTCCTCGTACCCTGCAGGGACTCAAGCCTTTGGAGGTTCTTACCAGCTGAGGTATACCTTTCCAGGATCTTTTTTAGAAGTACCTGAACTTTGGAGGGTGGCAGCGCGAGTAAGCGTTCATAAGCATCTTCCTGGGGTAAATTTTCGGTTCTGGCGATTTCTCCGACGATAAGTAAAATGATGTAGGAAACACGAATCGTGATCAGGTCCTTGAAAAGCTGGGGGTGAGAACGCACCAAAATTCCCAGATAGACCAGAAGTTCCTGGGTCAGTACCCGGTCTCGATAATCATCCCGGCAGTACTTGTTGATCTTATCCACCATCTGACTGAAGGGTAACGGTCGGATGACCAGGGAATCATCGGTGAATGCCTTTCCTACTTGTATGATTTTTTGCTGTATAAGCAAGCTGGTCACCGCCAGTTGCAATTCGATGTCGATCTTGCCCATCAGGGCAGCCGAATGCCGGACAACATTCCAGATCCGTAAGCTGCCGGCCCGTTCATAGACTTCGTTGAGCAATTCCTGCAGAGTTACAGATTGACCATTTAATTCAACTTCGTAGGAGAGATCATTTCGTGAAACCAAATTGTCCAGCAGTTTGATCTGCTCATACAGGTTGGATGTAGTTCGAAGTCGTTCTACCAACACATCAATCTGGTCTTCCAATTCGATCTCAAGTTCCACTTCATTGCTCAATGGCAGACCATCCTCGGAAAAGGCCAGATAGAAAGTACGCTCAATGATGTGTTCTCCTTTGAGCGGAAGCACTTCCTGGCTTGTTACCTCATCGAGATTTTCATAACGGGCATCCCGTACCAGGTTTTGAAAAGTTGATATGTACACCGGTATATTTCCCAGGGTTCCTGATTTTAAGCTCTTGTACAGGAGATTAAAATCCTTAGTTCCCCTTGCTGCCAGATTTTCGGTCAGCATAATGGTGACCGTTGGTTTTTCTTTATACGGCCAATGCCGGTGAATGTAGGTCAACTCATTTTTGAATCGCTCTACCAGAAATTTGATATCGAAGGTGAGATAGAATTCTTTTTCAAGGAAGAATAAGGATAGACAGCAATAAGTGTTTCCCTGCTGGGTGACCAGACGACTGGTCGTCAGGGATTTCAATCTTCGGACAGGGCGTCCGGAGAGGTTGAGTTTTTCATTCTTGCCGATATTGTGATATAGTTTGGCAACCTGATTGGGCATGCATACAAAAGTATTTCTCGGCAGGTCATCCAGGGTTTGACATTCAATACCTTGTGTTTTCAGGCTTTTTTTCAGTTCTTTCGTTTCAGCCAGCAGCAGAACCTGAACGGTTGTGTCGGCCGGCTTTTGGTAGCGATGCAGACCAATGGGATCAAGGTCATCCGGGCGCAGGAGTCCTTGCTTAAGCAATATGCCCAGATAATAAAGGCTTTGTGCCCAAACTAAAGGCACGTTTTCGTTGGGTTCGCGAGTCTGGCTATGCGGATTTGCTTTCTCTTCTTCTACCTTATCTCGGGGCACCTTGTAGAGTTCAGGCAACAGGTCGTAACCCTCTTGCTTTACCAAAACATCTTTCAGATGCCTGGTAAATTGATTCACCTGACGGTCATTATCCTTGAATAAGGCATTGATTAATTCATAAGTATAAAACAGAGGCCATTCACACTCGATATGCTCAAATTGTTTAAGTTCCTCTTCATTGTAAAAATGTCTGCTGGTATCTTCCAGTACCGTCTGATGTCCATCTCGGAGAAACCTCTTATATCCATATTTTCCCTTTAACTTGGATCGAATTGTACTTTCGACTTTGGTCACCAGTTTTTGATCCTCTATGGCAAATGCGGGGTAGCCGATCACGCTGAGCAAAGCTGAATCGATTTCTTTAGTTGCCGATTCTCTGGGCAACAAAGCGGCCAAAGTGATTTCAGCCTGAGCAAGATTATCCGGAATGACATGGATGGTGGTTTGCCCTGAGCCATGAATGCCGAGGAGGTTAAAACCAGCTAACGCCTGCAGGGCCGACCTCGCCATTCCCAGTGAACTCGCATTCAGCTCAACATATCCAATATTGCTTTTCTCTCCTCTTTCCCAAATCCCATAATCAGCTGTCCGGTATGCCCTTTCGACATAGTAAACCAGGTTCTGCACAAAATCAACTTCCGTCGAATTGCAGATCAAAGGCAGGCCGGACTTGATCATTTGTGCCAGCGTAATCATAAAAAGGGAAGTTGCATCAATCTGTAAATGTCCCCACTCATGATCTCCCACAACCACAGCACCGGTAGCCGTATCATACTTCGCATGCAATGCATCGTGCAGGGCAAGACTGGATTTAAATCTTTCTACCTTTTCACTTTGCAGCATCATTGATCGCAGTAAACCCCTCATCAGATTTATCGTGGCGTGCTCCAGCTCGAACTGTTGGGCAGGCAGGCGGCCATTCTTTTTCATAGCAACAGAAAGCCCCCAAACGCAAAGAATACTGTAAACATTATCCCTGACCCAGGCATCCGTATAATTGCCATGTTGAGTGATGGCAGTGCTGGCGGGCAACAAACCGGTAATGGGATTCTGCCTTTTGAGGATAATCCGCTTAACATTCTGGTAGTGAGCAAACAACTTGTCTGAATCAGTCATGCGTGTCAGCAATTTGATGCTAATCTAAGGATTGTCCATGACAGCTATGAGAAAGCTTGATTTTGATGGCACTGAATTGAGGTCAAAAAAAGAAATGATCTGTGAATTCCAAGGAACAGAACGAGATAGCTGACAGGCCAATAAAAAAAGCCACCTGGTTGTTAAGCCAGGCAGCTCAAACACAAAATCCGTAAGAAAGATCTTCGATTTTGGGGTTGATAGTAATAAACCTGTTACAAAGGTAGGGAGCAACTTGTAATATTGCAACTATAATTGATATATATTTTAAAATTTATTTTTCCATATTTTAGTTAAATGCCGCTATAACAATGACATATTTGCAATTTTAAAGCAATTTGTTTAAAATAGTGATAATCGGAAAAGAATTTATTCTAAATTATTGTAATTTGAAAATAAATTGTTTGCTTAAAAATCTAATGGTTCACAGTTGTTTTTGATGGTCTCGGCAAACAATTGACGGAGTTTCCGGAGCATTTGGCCATTTATATTGGGAATTTTCCTTCCATCGATTTCCGAAATGGGTGTTAATTCGCCCATGCTTCCGGAGCAAAAAACTTCATCAGCACCATAAAACTCTGTGAGGGAACAGTTTTTTTCAACCACCGGTATATCATGCTTATGACACAATTCGATCACGAGTCCACGGGTGATGCCGTGTAAGCAGGCATCTGCATGTGGAGTGTAGACTGTATCATCTTTGATCAGGAAAACATTGGTATCGTTCAGTTCGCTGGCAAAGCCATGAACATCAAGCATGAGGGCGGCATCCACCCCGGCTACGTTTGCCTGTATCTTCGCCAGGATATTGTTTATCAGATTGTTGTGATGGATCTTTGAATCCAGGTGGTTGGGAGCGTTTCTTCGAATAGCGGAGGTGATGATTTTGATCCCACGATCGTTATCATATACCGGAGGTTTCCATTCCGCCAGGACGATCAGGCAGGGACCTGACTGATTCAATCGGGGATCCATCCCGGAGGTAATTTTTTCACCCCGGGTCAGCGTCAAACGGATATGGGTATCCTTGCGCATCTCATTGGCTTTGAGCGTCAGCATAATACTTGACTTAATAAAGTCCAGGTCCGGTAGTGGATCAAAAGCCATCGCCTGGGCTGACTCGTAGAGTCTTTTGAGGTGCCGGTTTAACATAAAGATACCTTCATTGTAAACCCGCATGCCTTCCCAAACGGCATCGCCTCCCTGTACCGAAGAGTCAAATACGGACACTTTCGCTTCTTGCCGGGGTACCAGCCTGTCTTTAACAAATATTAATATATGTTCATTTCGAGGATTATATTTCTGTAGCATAGTCAGGATTAGTTATAGAATGTTTATATAGGAATTCATAGGCTTCCAGGCTCCTTTCATATAGTGGACGAAGTCTTTCAGGTAGAGGATCCTGGCTGGACGGCTGTCTTTCGAATCTTGTTGAACTATGTACATGCTTATACCAGTACGGGGCCCAAATGCCGTCATAATGCTTTGGTCCTGCCGGCCAGTGCAGCATTCCGGGATCGAATTCCAGGTGCAATGCATGGCAAAGCGACTGAAGATGATGCCCGGGACGATCCAGTATGTCGTTACTGTCAATAACTATAGGTGCTTCTTCACTGTGCTCGTGGTAATACCGGAAGAGCTCAGCCTGCCTTTCTACTCCTACATCCTGGGCTGTAGGTTCTTCGATTACCTTGCAGTATGAAGTAATGATCCTCAGAGGGTTTCGAATAAGGAATACGGTCTGAAACGTCTCAAATCTCTCCGGGGATAAAACCAGAAAATGGGAAGCCATGTTCTTAATAAAAAGATCGGTTCCGGATACGTGATTGGAAAGAATATTCTTCAATATGACATCTTCCTGGTGCGGCATGGATCTTAGTATGTCCTCTTTTCCCGGATGTGAGAAGCCCGTTTCTTTGAGGTAGACCGCATAGAAGGGTTCATCAAATACCTGCATATTTTCCCTTTGGGCAAAAGAATACATCAGGGCGGTAGAAATCGTCCTGGGACAGCTGATGAGATTAATAATCATTTATCCAGGCGATAAAATCGTTGACAATTAAGATGGTAAAAGCTTTCCCTGTCATTTTCGCTAAATTGGTCCATGTAACCATTGATCACTTCGAACCAGTGCTCATACGTAGATGCCAGCGTACAAACCGGCCAGTCAGAGCCGTACATACATCGTTCAGGTCCAAAATACTCGAAGGTGAGATCGAGGTAGGGGGGTAGGTCTTCCGGCTGCCAGTAGAGCCAGTGTGCTTCCGTAACCATACCCGAAATTTTGCAATAAACATTAGGCATTTCAGCCAACATCCGTATTCCTTTACTCCATTTCAATATCCTTCCATCCCGAATATCGGGTTTGCCGATATGATCCAGTACAATTGGCAGATCAGGGAAATTTCTCGAAAATTCAATTGCGTCATCCAACTGATGCCAGTAGATTAAGAGGTCATAAGTGTAGCCATGTGCTGCTAATTGGTCGACCCCATATAGAAAATCGGGATCGGTAAAGTATTCGGACGGTTCGGCCTGTAGTATATGCCTGAAGCCGACCAGTTTCTTCTCCTTACGGTACTCTTTCAGTTTTGCGTTGATGTCCTTGCTCCGAAAGTCGATCCACCCTACTACCCCTGTAATCCAGTCATATTGGTTGGCCAGGTCGAGAAGAAAACGGGTTTCTTCCTCTGATTGGTCCGCTTGTACGGCAATGGTTCCGGTTATATCCAATTGGTCAAAGATGGGTTTCAGGTCTTCGGGAAGGAAATCCCGGCGTATTTTGTCCATGATGCCTGGAGTCATCCAGGTATCTCGATCAGCATTAAATCTCCAGAAATGTTGATGCGAATCGATAATCATTTTCTATAGGCTTATACCTCGCTTCCAAGGTATGAAATCATCCTGACTCAATTGTTCTGCGGAAGTAAGTGATCCATTTGCTACCTCAATAATCAATTTAAGTAACTCCCGTCCCTTAGATTCTATGCTGTCTGTGCCATCTATGACGGTTCCGGCATTGATGTCAATAATATCCTTCATTCGCTTTGCCAGGATGGTATTTGAAGACATCTTTATGGTCGGACAGATAGCATTGCCCGTCGGTGTTCCCAGTCCCGTGGTGAAAACAATGATATTTGATCCCGCTCCTGCCAATCCGGTGGTGCTTTCTACATCATTTCCCGGCGTACATAGTAGATTCAGTCCGCTTTGCCTAATTACCTCTCCGTAGTCAAGAACGCCCATTACCGGTGAACTCCCGCCTTTCTTCGCAGCCCCCAAAGATTTAATGGCATCGGTAATCAGGCCGTCCCGGATGTTTCCCGGAGAAGGATTTGCTTCAAATCCACTTCCATCTGCCTTGGCCCGGGCACTATACTTACGCATTAGTTCCAGAAAACGTTGGGCGGTCTCCCGGTTGGTACACCGGTTTATAAGATCTTGTTCGGCACCATGCAGCTCAGGAAATTCGCTTAAAATCGCAGAGCCGCCGAGACTAACGAGTAGATCGGCACTATATCCCAGTGCCGGGTTGGCGGAAAGACCGGAGAATCCGTCCGAACCACCGCATTCGAGCCCGAGGGTGAGGTGATGCAGTGGTGCCTTTTGGCGCCTCGTCTGATTAGCCTGATGTAATCCGCTGAAAGTCCGCTTTATGATGTTTTCGATAAATTGGGACTCCGTACCACCGGTTTGCTGTTCAAAATAATATACCGGTTTATCAAAGTTTGCATCAAATTCATGAATGAATTTTTGCAGCATTTTTGTTTCTGCATTCTGACAGCCCAGACTCAGGACTGTGGCACCGGCGACATTTGGATGTACAATATACGAAGCCAGCAGTTTGCACAACATTTCCGAATCCTGACGTGTGCCACCGCAGCCTCCCTCATGTGTGAGAAATTTGATGCCATCAATATTATTGAACACCCGGCTGCCCACCTGAGAAGATCCGGTCTCAAGGGTGATTTCGGAAAAATTACTTTGACCCGATTTTGCCGCCGAGATCAGGTTGTCTATTCGTAACCTTTTTTCCTTCCCATTGAAGTAGCCAAGAGGTTCCAGAAGCGTGTCCTGCAGTAATTTGATATTTCTGTTTTCGCAGAATACCAGTGGTATGAACAACCAATAATTTCTCGTTCCTACTTTCCCGTTAGACCGGTAATAACCTTCAAAAGTGAGATTGCTAAATTCCGTATTATCCGGAGGTTGCCACAGTTCCGATATCTCGCCCAAAGCCACGGGTGCAGTATGATGCTTCAGATTGTCAGTGGTGATCTTGGCCCCCCGGAATATTGGTTTGGTAGCTACTCCTGCAATCGTGCCATACATCTTCACGAATTCTCCCGGAGCAATGTCCGTGGTGGCCACCTTGTGCTTCAAGTCTATATCCTCGATGGCAGTGACAGATTGGTTCCCGATCTTTATTTCCGACCCGGCAGTGATCGTTTCCAATGCTACCCATACATTATCATCCGGATGGACACGCAGTACTTTTGCCATGCTTCCAGTTAAGAATTTGATTGCGAATCTACAGGTATTTTCCTGACATCAAAGTCTCTATCTCACATATACAATCCTTTTTTTGGGAGATTTATGATCTTCAAACCATAATATGACCAGGTGAATTATCTGCGGCGGGTATCTATTAGAAGCTCAATTTCTTATTTTTGCTGCCTTACGAATTAGCATTAAACACTCCGTAGTTCAGGTCATGGCCTCAGAAAATTCGAAGCAAAGACGTTCCCAGAAGGAAGCCAATATCATTGATGCGGCAGAGAAGGTCTTTTCCGCAGTGGGATATTCCAACACAAAAATGGAAGAAATCGCAAAGGAGGCCGGAGTCAGTAAAGGAACCGTGTATTTCTATTTTGACACGAAGGAGAACCTGTACATGGCAGTGACTTACCGTGCCCTGCAATTGCTTAATGACAGTCTGTACCGCACCCGGGATTCGAGGAAGACAGAACCAGGATTGGAAAGTGTGCTGGCTCTGGCTGAAACCTACCTGGATTTCTGTGCCAGACATTTTTTCTACAGCGAAGTGATCTTGGACTATATGACGCTTAATCGCTCAACTCAATTAGGAAAAGACAGAGCAAGGATGACCGATGCCATTAAGGAGAGCATGTACTACCGGATGGTACAGGATATTCAGAACCTGCCCGTAAACTTAATTACCGGAGAAATAGCCAGGGGGGTAGAAGATGGCAGCATTCTGAACCGGAATAAACCGGAATTATTATACCTGGTAGCCTGGGGAGCAGTCGTGGGGTTTGTCAAGCTCAATGTCGCCGCCGGGAGTTTTCGTACTACCCTGCATCATGTGAATGTCCAGGAATGGAGAGATTATCTTATAGAAGTGCTTCGATCCGACCTTCTCAAGAATCATGTATTAAAGAATCAGGACTCCGGAATATAGGCGGATGGCAGGAGATTTTATTGTCATTTTCAATGATCTTTTTCAAAGCAGCGCGATTAGCATGACTAATTTTTTGAGATCGTCGGGGAGGATAAAGGAGTGAATATAGTGGGAATAATTACTCTTGGTAATCGTCCGGATCAAAATAGTGTTTAACTATGATTTCCATCTTCAGGTAATCGTGATTTTTAAATCCAGAGTTCCGTCGCATAAATAACCACACAGATTAGCTTTCTATTTTTTCACCATTTTCGTAGCAGAGCCTCGACCGAGCGCCGTTATGCCTCTGTTCTGGGCCTTGTCCTGGTGAAAAAATCCAGGGCCACGCTGTACACTACTTTTCCGATCAAACACTGTTTATTACAGCTTGGTAGATCTCTTCTTCAAAATTCTCCCTCAGCATAACATCTGAGATGGCTTTCGTTTTCTCAAAGAAATTCTGACTATGCATCAGCTCCATAATTTTTGGAGCGATATTTCTTTGATTTATCTTACCTATTTGTATCCCCAGGGGGCCGATTCCCGCTTCAAAGATCATTTTGTTCCAGACAAACTGGTCGATGATGTGTGGAATAATCATAGTGGGGCATCCATATTTAATGGCCAGATGGGTTGTGCCGGATCCGCCATGGTGCATGGCGGCATACACTCGCGGTAAAATCCAATCATAAGGAATGGAAGAGACAAAGTAGACCAATTCATTTCGATAGCCACGGGGCTGAATCAAGCCTCCTGCCGCCGTGTTAATAATTGCCGGAATATGTTGATCCTGCAGTACATCCAGAATGATCCTGGTTTTTACCTCGGGATCGGGATTGAGCATACTCCCAAAAGTGACAAAGAGAATCTTATCATGTGCTGCAATAAAAGCCTCTAAATCCGGATCGGGACTCCAGTTGGTCGCTTTTTCTCGCTCCTGGTATCCCAGCACTTGCATGTTTTTGGGCCAATATGGTGGTCTTGAAAATAGTGAAGGTGAGATCGTATAAATGATTTTATGTCGACGTAAGGCTTTTTTTACCTCTTTTTTTGACAGCTTTTTTTTGCCAAGCCAGCGGGCTGATGAAATAACAGTCTTAATGAGTCCCCAATCAGCGATTTTAAAGGTGTACTTGTTCAGGAATTCTCCGTAATTACTATTAAATGCAACATGGGTGTGACCTTTAACGTAATGAAGGTAAGGAACTGGACTTACGCAGAGGGTGCACTGCTCATGATCAACTTCCCACATTAAGGGGACCATTGCTTTTCCATTGTGAATAATGCGATCGGGTTTCAATTTGGTAATGATCTCATCTTGCCTTTGTATCATTTCACGGCTGGATGGTTTCTGTCTTCTGGCCAGTCTTATGATAGCAAGGATCTTCCGGAGTCCCCGGGCACCTCCACCCATCGCTGCCTTGCCGGTATCGCTACTTAGCAATTCAATAAACTTTGATCCTAAAGATTCGAATTGTAAACCCGTGTCGCTGACCAGAGCCTCAAATTGTGCCGGGAAAGCGCAGGTAACCGAATGTCCTCTTTTTTTCAGCATTTCGCCGATGGCAAGAAATGG
>JAGQWZ010000058.1 GCA_020436835.1 Saprospiraceae bacterium
AAATCATCGAGAAATGATTCTTCGGAAATCACCCATCCCAGGGAGGCGGAAGGAAAAAATCCCCATTTATTATTAATGCCAAATTTGGAAGAACCATCGGCTCTTCCGGTCACGGTTATTAAATAGCGATCGTCATAGGAATAATTTATCCTGGCCAGACCGGAAAGGAAAGTAAATTCTGAAAAGCTGGTATTTAAGCTGGCACCCCGGGCAATGGCATAATTATTAAAGCCCAGTTGATCATTTTTTATATCGATCGCCTGTACGGTAAGAGAAGATATTTTTGCCCGTTGGGCAGAAGTACCGACGACCCCACCAATTTTATGTTTGCCAAAGGTTTTTTGATAGTTGAGCGTGTTCTCATTCAGCAAAGTCGTGCTGGTTATCGATCCGGAATTTGCGAAAGATTCTCCGCCTGACCGGCTGGCTCTCGGAGTGAATTGATCTCCCCGGCTATTGGAATAGTCAATGCCCAAACTGGCTTTAAAATTTAGATCCGGGGTGATCTCATAAATTGCAGATAGATTGTTGATGATTCGGGCAGTTTTTAATTCACTGGGAGACTCCAGCAATTTCAGGAGCGGGTTGGCAAAAGTGTTTAATACCTTTTCCGTAATGGTCTGGCCCTGGTCGTTTGTCTGGCTTCCGTCAATAAGATTGCCCTCGTCATCTACGGCAAAGTTTTTTTGCACCAACCGACCTTCCCGGGTTCTTGCCGGTACGAGAGGACTGAATCCCAGAGCAGCGGTAATGGTTCCTCCGTCAAATGCAGCGTTGTCATCCGTACTGACCCGGTTACTGTTACTGTAACTGACCATCAGGCTGTTACTTACCTTGAGCTTGCGGTTGATCTGACCATCAAGATTGGAACGTAGATTATACCGGTTAAAATCCGAACCAATGATGATGCCCTCCTGTCCATAATAGCCACCGGAAACAGCATATTGCACAGCGTCATTTCCTCCTTTGAAAGAGAGCTCAAAATTGGACATCGGAGCGGTTTGAAATATTTCATCCTGCCAATCGGTGCCTTCTCCAAATGCAGCCGGGTTGCTGTAAATCCGGCCTTTGCCGGCATAGAAATTGGCTTCATTCTGATATTGGGCAAATTGAGTCGCATTCAATAACTGGTAGGGTTTTCGTATTTGTTGAATGCCCTGATAATAGCTAAAATCTACGGTGGCTTTTCCAGATTCACCGCGTTTCGTGGTGATCAGAATGACACCGTTGGCAGCCCTGGCACCGTAAATTGCGGCTGCAGAAGCATCTTTTAAAACCTCAATGGAACTGATGTCATTCGGATTAATGGACGCCAGAGGATTTTGGGCCGTTCCTTTTGCTGCCGAAGACGAAATGTCAGAGGCAGAAGTGAGAATGGGGATGCCATCGATCACATAGAGAGGTTCATTACCGGCGCTGATTGAACTGGTTCCCCGAATTCGTACTGTAGTACCGGCACCCGGTTCCCCGGAATTCTGTTGTACAACCACTCCGGCTGCCCGGCCTTGCAAAGCCTGGTCAGCAGACAACGATACCGTTGATCTGATTGCTTCCTCACTCACCGATGAGACTGAACCGGTAAGATCGCGTTTTTGCACTTTGCCATAGCCGATCACTACTACTTCGTCCAGACCGGTGATTTCCTGTTCCAGATTGATTTCCAGGGCTTGCTGGCTATCGATGGATAATTCCTGCGGCCGGTAACCAATGTAGGTGAATACCAGGGTAGCTCCGGGTGAAGCATTTAGGCTGAAACTACCGTCCAGGTCGGTCGTTGTACCGGTTGTCGTACCCTTGATGACCACATTAACTCCGATGAGAGGATCTCCGGTCAGAGCGTCTTTCACAATGCCATGGATTACCTGATCCTGTGCCACTAAGGGATGGGCAAGAACAGTAAGCAAAGTCATTATGTAGAAAAGATTTCTCAATTCGGAATTATTAATCGGTTAAAAGCATTTTGGTAAAATTTGAAAATCCCGGCCACTGGTGTTTCTGACAATGATCTCGCCACCGGCATCCTGAAAATTCACTGAAAGTTCTCCAATATCCGCTCCGTCCAATCCATAATAAGATGGAGGCCAGATGGCAATTTGCCAAAGATCCGGGCCAATTTGTTTCATTTCAGTGGCAGGATTTTTTTCACATTTAGTGATCATGCCTTCGCTGGAGATCGCTTGTGAACAGAAATATACTTTTTCAGCCCCGATTAGTGCAGTGGTGTCTTCCCGGGCATCAAAAGTTATGATCAACAAGTCATTGAAGTCGTAGCTCTCCAGCCCTACCAGCTGCCTTGGTGCCGGTCCGCACAGGTCCTGCGGTTGTCCGGAGGCGCCTGAAACTTCGAGGCAGGTTTGCTCAAAGTAAAAAGTCGAATTTCCATCGTCATTGAGATAACCCCAGTCTGCTTCACCCAGGAAATAGCCTAACTGGGTGATTAAATTGCTTTCTCCAACTTTCGTTTTCAGGGTTATGGTGCCGGTTACCGGATCATCTTCACTGGTACTGGCGGGCGGAGTGTAGCTGTTATCCGCCTTAAACACGACCCACTCCATCTCGCCATAGTTGCCTCCAAATCCAACCCGTTCTGTGATCTGCTCTGCCCAGGGTCTTTGATTCTCAACGTCCACTTCATTGGGATCGATGAGTGTCATCGTGCTATTGCCGATACTGCTTACAAAAGATACGGAAGTATTTTCGAAGGCACGCCAGGCTCGTGGCGCACAGAATCCAAAAATCAAGGTGCTACCTGCATCGTCAGTAATCTCCACATCCAGGGTGACCGTAATCTCTTCGCCCACAGTGGCGGATGAGGGTTGGTTGACCCGAACTACATCAAAACAACTGACCAGAATTACCAGAATTAACAGGGTTAAAGACCGGTGCAGCATAGTTTGTATGTTCGGGTATTCCTTCATGTCACTGCTTTTCAAAATGATAAGTGTATACATTGTCCGGACAACCCAGACTGAAGGATATTTTGAAAGAATCGTCTCCTGAAATTGGGGGAGTGGAGAAATCCACCGATCTTTTAGTATTGTCTACATCAAATGAAATTGAAGTGGGGTAGGAGGGATCGTTGAATTCCCATCTGCCATTCTTTATGACCGGAAATGGAGCAGAACCTGTCTCAATCGTAAAATTGGTGGGTAGTTGATCCATTTCAAGACGCAGTTCAATCTGCTCAAAATCAAAAATGGATGTGATATCCTGCTTATTGAGCAGAACCTGTTTTACTTTCCACGTCCCCTCCAGATCTACCGTATGTTCCTGCAAAGCACCATCGGGTATGGTGATCGACTCATCTTCGCAAGCGAAAACCAGGGCGCAAAGCAAGAGAATGATCCAAAATGATTTAGATCCCGGAAAGAGGGGGACAAAAAATGGCATATGTTCATATGTTTGAACATATCAAATATAGCAAAAATAGGATAAGAAGTAAAGGCTCAGGGTACGGATTTAACAAAGAGTCAGTTGATTCTAACGCCGGATATCGATGGAGTAGGAGAAGCGATCGGCCCGGTAATAACCCAGGTTGTACTCAATAGGCCGTTCACCTGGGTCACACACTACGCGTTTGCGAAATAAAATGGGATCTCCCACTTTAATACCTAGTTGGTCGGAGAGAAATTCGTCCGCTAGCATGGCTTTTATTTCTTCTTTGGAGATAGAGGGGATGGTGGCATAATCCTTTTCCATAATCTCATATAGATGCCGGGTGAAATCCTCCTTCCCGGAAAACCCGATGCGTGGGTGGAAAAAAGAGATAAAATATACGAAAGGTCCATCCTTTAATCCACGCAGCCGCTCCAGTTTGATCACCTTCTTTCCCCGTTCAATTTGCAGATGACGAGCCACGTCAGCGGTAGCCCGCACACTGCCGGTACGAAGGCTATAATTGGTGAATTCCAGTCCCTTTTCGTGCATTTCCTGACTGAAACTAAACCAATTATCCAACTTGGAGGTCAGGGTCTGCCGGGCAACAGTGGTCCCTACACCTTTCTTCCGGATGAGCAAGTTTTCGTGTACTAGTTTATTGGTTGCCTGGCGAATGGTGTTACGGGAAATGCCAAGGCGTTTTGACATGTCTACTTCCTTGGGCAACAGCGCTCCTTTAGAATAAATGGGATTCTTGATCAGTTCGCGTAGGAGATCTTCGACCTGCTTATGCAATGGTATGGCACTATTATGATCTACACTAAAACCGGATAGTATGCTGTCTTCTATGTTCCTTTGTTCAGACATAGAATGTAAAAATAGGAATTCCCGTCACGAAATCCCAAATCCGGTGTCCCGAGAGCTTTAAATTGGAGCAGTGGACAATACTGGATGCCAATTCGCTATTTAGTTTTATCGATATCCCGGCTACGGTTCTGAGAGAACGGAATGCGGGTTTTATCGCACTGATAGACGGTCCAAAGGCTGATCCGGGCTTACCTTTGCACATGCTTCTTCCCATTAAATCCCGGATAACCAGAAGAAGGGCTTTTTCAACATTACTGGATGGAAGCGATTAAGAGTACTAACTTGATTACTGGATGGAAGCGATTAAGAGTACTAACTTGCAGTCAGTGGAGATCAGAAA
>JAGQWZ010000059.1 GCA_020436835.1 Saprospiraceae bacterium
TCCGCCATGACTTTATCGCGCTCCTGGACAGAGCTGCGTACCCGATCTATCAACTCCTGCGGATTCATATGGGAAAGATAAGGAAAGCTGGGGAATGGGATGTGGTTGTTTGAGAGCTATACCTGCCAATGCTAATGCTGGTTCATGTTCGAATTCTTTCCAGTTTTTTCTAGAGCCTTTGAATAAACGGTTAGATAATTCTTGTTTCCAGTTTGAGCTTTCAGTAATTGAAAATTGGTAATTACGACCTTTCTTGAAAGGGATAATCCAACCATTTTTTTGAAAATCAGTTGTCGACGATGATTTTCGGGACCTTTCGAATTTTGTATTTCTACGAAGCTAGTGCCAGGTAGGAGGAGAAATCGGTTTCCTTTTAGATTACACGTGTTAACCAACCGATTTTGGGTTTTAATCTCAAGGGTTGAAATTAAATTCTTTACAGGACACTTAGGAAGAGGTGAATTGCTTTGCCCATTTTGCAATGGCGACTGTACGTCACCCAATATAATTTTGCTAAGTATGACGTTGGGGCGACAAATTGGATACATCATTTTATCACGATTGTGAACTTTCTGTGATCTTTCCACCAAATCTTTGTGGAGTAGAAATTGAGAAGATGAAAAAAGTAATGATTTTAGTTTCGTTTAGTTTGTCAGGTTGTATTGGGGACGACATCCTTTCTGACAGAATAGAAGCCCAGCTTCGACTTTTGAATCCTATTGATACGCTGGCCCTGGGAGATTCATATCAGTTCGAATTGGCCTATTTTAATATGACCGGAGTAGAGGAAAATCTTCAAGAGATGACCTGGTCCAGTAGTGCAACTGAGATAATCAGCATTGACCAGCAGGGTATCGCCCTGGCCAGGAGGGAAGGCAGGAGTATTTTAACTGTGGCAGGGACCACTATTGATGGATCGATGGTTGCGACGGAATGGGAGCTTGTTGTGGGCAAGTCGACCATTTTATCGGGCAGTGCCAGAAAGGGAAAATTGACTTCCACCAGCAGCTACCTGCTGACCGGAGATTTTCAATTGAGTGAGTCGACTGTCGGGGTGGCGCTGGCGTTTTCGGACAATTATAGTGCCTCCAGTGCACTCCCCGGACTTTACCTATACCTGTCAAATAATCCCAATTCTATCGATAGTGCCTTTGAGATCGGTAAAGTAGAGATATTTGAGGGAATGCACCATTACGAAATAAAAGAAGTAAAAATAAATGATTACGCCTATCTGATTTATTACTGCAAGCCATTCCAGGTAAAAGTCGGAGAGGGAACATTTGACAATTAATAAAAGCATGAGCAAAATTAAAAGTATTGCACTGGCGGCACTATTTCTGATAGGAGGTCATACTAGATCGAAAGCCGGTGACAACTGGCCTAGACCGTACCATAAAAGTTATATTAAAATCAGTCAATGGTGGTTGGTTGCTGACCAGCATTATACCGATCGTGGATTGATCGATCCCAATCTTACTAACGGAACATTTAATACCAGCTTATATGCAGAATATGGACTGACCAACCGGCTGACCGGGGTCATTTATTTTCCTTTTTTTAGCCGCAACTATTTTAATAACCAGATATCAGCAACAACGGGCGATCTGCTAAAGGAGGGCGAGGCTTTAAATTCGATTGGAGACACCGATATATCAATTCGCTATGCCATCTCAAGGCCAGGTGCAGGTCTGGCCCTTTCCGGAACGATGCTCTTAGGCCTGCCAATTGGTAAGACAGGGGGTGGTTCAACCGGAACGTTACAAACGGGTGATGGAGAATTTAATCAGATGCTTGAATTAGGAATGGGTACGGCGGGTACTTTCAAAAACATACCGGTTTATTTAAAAGCATCCATTGCTTTGAACAATCGCACCGGAGGTTTTAGCGATGAATTCCGGTATGGTCTGGAAATTGGGACGGGCATATTTAATGAAAAAATGTGGATAGGTGGCAGACTCGTGGGAGTTGAATCCTTTAAAAATGGAAAGTTGCCATCTCAGGTTCAATCGACAAGTATTTTTGCCAATAATACGGAATATACCAGCTATGGTTTCGAAATCAATTATTATATCACTAAAAAAGTCGGACTCTCTCTTGGATATGCATCTGCTTTTAGGGGAGAGATTATTTTTGCTGCTCCATCCTATTCAGTTGGAGTATTTTACGATGGTAAATAGTGCGTGATTTCTGACGGCGTTTTCGCTTAAGATAGTTGTGAGGTGAAGTGGAATATTCTGCTGTGTGGAGAGCCTCAGGATCAATAATTAGATAGTTTTTTTCACTCCATACTCCCGGAAAGATCACAATTGCATTTATATCTTCTGATGCGCTTTGTATCTGAAGTACTAATTTTCACAGAATACGCAGGTGAATAAGGTTCGCAGGAGGACTCATTAAATTAGGAAGATCCCTGATCAACTCCCAATTAACTTCCCAACGTTGGTAATCTTCGGTCTTATAATGAGATAAATGTTTGGTTTTTATCGCACCCATATTTATCAAAGTCATCTAAAAAAACTCATCGATGTTTTTAGGCTGACAAACAAAAAAGGGCTCTTGCGAGCCCTGACAAATTCTGTTCTTTTTAGACTATCCTATCCCATATCTCCCAGACTATATCCGTCCCGGTATTTTCTCCGGACAAATTGGTTGGCAGGATCGAAATTAGTGATGCGCATATTTTCAGCATCCCACAACAGGGTCTTTCTACCCAGGTAGCGGTTGGCTCCTGACCAGAAGTTATCGTCCTTAAGGTCCGGATTTTTGATATTAAA
>JAGQWZ010000566.1 GCA_020436835.1 Saprospiraceae bacterium
AATTTTATAATATACAGATTATCAGGTAGTTAAAAAGCAATTTTTTACATATTAATATTGCATCTGACTGTATTTGTGTCTATCTTTATATCTAGAAATGATAGTTTCTTTCTGGAATTACCAGATAACTCTCCAAAATACCTCCTCTTCCCAAATTAATTATTAGTAGTTGAATGCGGGCAATCAACTGAAGATTGATTGGTCAGGTTTCATTCTCAAGGTTTGTCATAATTCCTTTTCCCCCATTGGATTTTTTGACGGTGTTCGTGGATTTTATCATATGAATTAATCTGCGTGACCGGGCAAATCATCTGGAAATGGATAATTGATAAAACCAGAGATATGAAAACGAAATCCCAGTCAAAACCCCGTGATGGTGGTATTGCGCTTCAAGATGCCAGTTCTGCAGAAATTCTATTTTGGATCAGCGAGGATGTCAACGGATTCCAGGCTCGTTCGGCGCACTTAAATTTAGAAGAAAGGATCAAAAGTAAAAAGAACCTTCACTTGCCGTATGGAAAAAAGATCCCGTAAACACATCGAGATCTGATTCACATTCCAGACGGCATTTCAGAGAATTGACTGGAGTGCAGAGGTTAGCATGTTTACATGGTTGGCATCACTGCTTTCTCCCATAAGCCCGATTCTCCATACTTTCCCGGCAAAGGCTCCGAGCCCGCCTCCTATCTCGATGTTATATTCGCTCAGAAGTCGATGACGGACGGTGTTATCATCAATGCCTTCGGGTATTTTGACGGCATTGAGCATAGGTAACCGGAAAGGTTCGTCCACCAGAAACTCAAAACCCAGGTTTTCCAACTGTGATCGGAGTAAGAGATGGTTCTCCTGATGCCGTTTAAAGCGGTTCTCCAGACCTTCTTCAAGCACCAGGCGATATGCTTCCCGCAGCGCGTACATGGCAGATACCGGGGCGGTATGATGGTAAGCCCTCTTTGCTCCACTCCAGTAATTCTTCACCATCGTAAGGTCAAGAAACCAACTTTGAACTTTGGTGCTTCTGTCTTCCAAAACCTGCACTGCCTTTTCGCTGAGAGATACGGGCGATAGGCCTGGAGGCGCACTTAAGCACTTTTGAGTTCCGGAATAAATGGCATCGATTCCCCATTCATCTACTTTGAGTGGAGCGCCGCAATAGGAAGTGACCGCATCAACGACCATAAGTGCACCGGCATCATGTACCATCTGACTAATTTCTTCAAGTGGTTGCAGAACTCCGGTAGAGGTTTCCGCATGCACGATGGCTACTAATTTGGGCGCGTTATTTTCCAGCGCTATTTTAACTTGTTGCGCATCGATAGGTTGACCCCAGGGAGATTCAACGGTGGTTACTTTGGCACCACAACGTTCTGCGATATCTTTCATACGCCCACCAAAAACGCCATGAATACATATGACTGCCTCATCTCCCGGCTCCAGCAGGTTGACCAGGACCGTTTCCATTCCGGCGCTACCCGGTGCCGATACAACAAAGGTGAGTTCATTGGAAGTTTGGAAAGTGGCCTGTGCCATCACTTTGATGTCGTCCATGATTTTGAGAAACTCCGGGTCAAGGTGGCCAATCAGGGGTGTCGCCATCGCTTTGAGCACCCGCGGATGGACATCACTTGGTCCGGGACCCATCAGGATCCGATTGGAAGGGTGAAATTCGGACAGGGTAGACATGGTATTTATTTTGCGCAGCAAGATAGGTAAAAAGGAAATTTCATTGTAAGATGGTTACAACCTATGCTCCGGTAGGTGCACCCTACAGATAGAAGTAACCTGGTCAGGCTTTTCTTCCGGGAATCGGTTATTCACAAATCGGACTTCTTAGGCGTTAAATTAAGTCCAAAATGTAGGTTGTAAGTCGGCAAATATACTTTCACAGGATTGGCCGCTCTCGTGCGTTATCCACTTGATTTTAGAATACAAGAACTTGCTAACCTAACTGAAAATGAGCCGATTCGGAATCTGCACAGGTACTTAGATTACTTACCAACCCAAAATATAAGCAAACATCAGTGGCGCCACGATGGTGGCATCTGATTCGATGATAAATTTGGGCGTTTCCACTTCCAGTTTGCCCCAGGTGATCTTTTCATTGGGAACAGCGCCGGAATATGATCCGAAACTCGTGGTTGAATCACTGATCTGACAGAAGTAGCACCAACATGGGATATCGTGGATTTGCAGATCCTGGTAGAGCATGGGCACCACACAAATAGGAAAATCACCGGCGATTCCACCCCCGATCTGGTAAAACCCGATCTTATTATTTTCGGCCTCTTTCTTGTACCAATCCGCCAGGAATACCATGTATTCAATTCCTGATTTTACGATACTGGGGGGAAATTCTCCCTGGATGCAATGGGCTGCAAAAAAATTCGCAGTGGTCGAGTCTTCCCATCCCGGTACAATGATAGGCAGGTTCTTTTCTGCCGCTGCAACCAGCCAGGAATCCTTTGGGTCAATCTGAAATTCACCATCTAATTTCTTCTCACGAATTATCTGGTACCAATATTCATGGGGAAAGTAACGTTCGCCATTCTTATGGGCCCGGCTCCAGTGATCAACCAGCACCTTTTCCATTTTACGCATGGCCTCCTCTTCGGGAATGCAGGTATCAGTGACCCGGTTGTAATGTTGATCCAGCAGTTCCTGCTCATCCTGCGGACTTAAATCACGGTAATTAGGTATTCTCTTATAATGATTGTGAGCTACCAGATTGAAAATGTCTTCTTCCAGATTGGCACCGGTACAGGAAATGGCATGCACTTTGTCCTGACGGATCATTTCTGCCAGGGATAAACCCAGTTCAGCCGTACTCATTGCCCCGGCCAAGGTTACCATCATTTTATTTCCATCCGCCAAAACCTGTTTATATGCTTCCGATGCATCTATCAAAGAGGCAGCATTGAAATGGCGATAGTGATGTTTGATAAAATTGGTAATATTCATTTTTTTAGTATTCAGTGGTCAGTGGTCAGTGGTCAGTATTCAGTATTCAGTATTCAGTGGTCAGTGGTCAGTGGTCAGT
>JAGQWZ010000567.1 GCA_020436835.1 Saprospiraceae bacterium
AGTGATTAACCGTTTACAACCTGGTGAAATACAAACTATGATAGATAGTAAAATTCTCATGTCTTTACTTTATCACTTTATCAGATTTGAAGCTATCCTCCAAAAGCTTCGGCCGCCGGAGGAAGGAAGCGAGACTGCAAAGGTCGGTACCGACTCTGGTTTGGTGGAGCTTCCCACAAATTTCATCTGCAGTTTGATGCCCAATAGCAATATTAAAATCTGACCATAGTATAGTTCGTAGTGATCTATCATCTATTCCTATCTGATATATCATGAAGAATTCCGTCAGTTCCTACCACCTTGATTTCATTTATAGTAACAATCCAAAATAAACATTCCTGGCAGAATTACGTCATCTTTTCTCAGTATATCGTTCATTTTCAATACGTTGTCTTGGTTAATCCAATAAGCGAGTGACATTGAAGAAAGTCCGATCAGAGCAGATCCATTGGGTTCCACCCCATTTTCAAACCAGAGACTGCTGATGCTTAGTTGTTACAAAGTCGGTTTTATTTCTCTAATATTTTTCGTCTGGGGTGAGATTTTAGAGAGATGAATGCGGTCTCTAGTGATTATAATACTCAATTTATTCAGGCAATCTCATAATGATCCAAGGATGAAGATTTCATATAAATTGTCTGGATATTGAATGATTTTTTATTAAGTTTAAACGGATTAGTTCCGGCGAGTATATAATTTATACACAATTTCACATGAGAGGTTTAACATTTTCTTTCGGGCTAACGATTGGAAATAGCTGCAGAGATATAGATATACCAAAATGCATTAAAGAAGACCACCCAGGTTTGCACACTTTTCGACTTTCCTCTCCTGATGCATCTGTGGCATTGCTCGTCATGAGATTCATTGGAAAATCCTGGAAATATAGTTTTGGCTTTTGGTTACTCTCTATGCTTTTGACGCCGTCTATCCATGCTCAAGCTGTAGGTACCGCCATTGGTTCTCTGGGCATTGAGATTACATCACCGATGGTCCTGGACCCTGATTTAGACATAAACCGGGTCGGAACCATTGAGCTACATGGTGTTTATCCAAGTTCTGCCAACGGTGGCAACGGCTCTCTGATCGGAATGGGATCGGCCAGCTGTTCGCCTCCCGGCTGTGGGTCAGGCAATGTCGGTCTCGACCTGGAGATCCACCTTGCAAATGACGTCACTGCTACGGCAAATGTGGACGGATTTTACAGTGGCGCTGAAGATGCATTTTCAGTTATTTCTGTTAATAATCAAACAGGTGTTCCTCAGACGGTCGGGCTGCGTTTTACTTCTGAGTGGTCGATCTCCGCCACTGCAGCCAACCCTGCCTTCGAATCAGCCAAATCTTCGATTGATATCTCCTGGGCCATTCCAAGCAGTTGGTGCATCCAATTGGAATCCTGTCCTTCCGGATCACTTACCGATATGTCGCCAGGGACTTGTCCCGCAGGATATGTTGTTGGAGGTGGTTTGGTGCTGGGAAATGAACAGGTGAATACCTCTATGGGTAATGCATCGGCCTCTGCACCTGTATCAATTTGTGACGTAAACATTTCCGTACCCGATAATACCTTCGATGGTGGTGGTGTTGCTGTGTATTCAGTGGTTGAGGCCACCTCTTGTGAGACGTTAATCCTTAGCAACAACAATGTGACGCAGTCTCTGACTGAGGAGGGCTGCAAAGTGCAGATTGGCCCGGACTATACGGTTACAGGTCCGGCTGGAGATTTGATTGTCAACGCATTTGAAGAGATAAGTATCGTGGATGAATTCAGTATTGGGGTCGGAAGTCAACTCACCATGAATATCGTTGGCTATCCAGATCCTTAGAAAGTCGGTCTGATCTGTGGAAGCACTTCTTCGTGACTCTGTCGCAGTTCGCCGAGATCATTGGTGGTTTTCTTTGCACATAAGTTATCATGACTTATCTAATTCCTACAAAGCTTTCAGCCGCCTTAAAAAGCTTTTCCGAGTTGTAGCCAATACCATTTTTGAATACGATTTTCTCCGATCTTATGGCTGAAACGTCTTTGGTAATATCTTTACTCATAATAATCAAATCGGCCAGCTTACCTGATTCTATGGTCCCGATTGACTGATCCAACTCAAGATATTTTGCTCCGTTGAGTGTGCAGATTTTCACAGCTTGCGGGATCGTAAAACCCATTTCAACCAGAATTTCCAATAAGCGCATATTGGCATAGCCAGGTACAATTCGTCCATCGTAGGTGGGATCCGTACCGGCTACAAGCAATCCTCCTGCATCATGAAATTTTTTATCCAATATTTTGAGCTTATTGAAAATCAGGTAGTCAACTGAATCTTTACCTTGCTTGCTATTCCATCTTTGATATACATTTTCTTTTGCTAAAGGGGATAAGGCTTTGATACCTCCCCCGGGAACTACTTCCCGGCCGGTATAGGGATCCCAGACATTAATGGTTGTCGTCAAGGCTACCTTTTTTTGAATAAGGTGATTAATCAAGTCCTTTACTTGGGCGGACTCGGGATCAACCTGAATCAGGGCGCTTTGCATAAACGGATCGCATTGATCTGGTATTTTATCCGTTAAAAAATCCGGGCACGACCCAAAGCCATGCTCAATATTATCAATACCGATATCTGCGGCCTCACGATACGTAACTGAGCATAAATGTCCGGTCACCTTCATGTTTCTTGCATGAGCGGCGTCCACAATTGCTTTTAAATCTTCTCTACTGATGAAATTATATACCTTGATAGAAGTCGTTCCCAGGTCAGCATAAAAATCTACCTGATTTCTGGCTTCTTCCGCATCATCAAAAGTAAATAACTCAACAATTGGCAGTCCCTCGCGATCCATATGCGGACTGGTTACGTCTATTTTAGGTCCGGCGATTTTCCCCTGATTGATCCATTTCTTTAGGTTTACATCAGCCTGAGGCATGATGCTTCCTGCCGTCCGCATCATAGTTACACCGCCGGCCAGATACAGCAAGGGAAACGAGTAACTCATTTGGTCTAATCCATAAGCCGGATCGGGGGAGGATTTTGGATAAAACATATGTTCGTGTAACATGACAAAACCCGGGGTGGCCGATTTTCCCGATAAGTCAAGAACTGTGGCATTGAGAGGAACAGGTAAATCTTTTCCTATCTGTTTAATAATTTCTCCCTCAATCCAAATATCGACATCTTCCTGACCGCTATTACCGGCCCCATCCAGAATTACCAGATTTTGGAGAAGGTAATTTCCCCTCTCATATTCTACATATTTCCTTACTTCTTCCGATATGCTTTCTTGTGCGTGAACGCCTGGACCGGCAAGAACTAAAATAAATAATAGTATTTGCTTCATAAGATCAGAAATAAGGATAATTTACAAAACGTCTGAAGCCGGAGCTGTCCGCATTAAAGCCGGTTCGTTGCCAGCATCGACCAAGATGTGTTAAAGGTAATTACTTTCGTTCTAACCTTCTGCCTGCCTACTTTTCACGGGTGAAAAGCCACCGGCCAAGGGGCTATCCTTTTCATTTGAGGGATTTTTCAGTTTTTCCTTCTGGGAGTGGATTTGGCCGATTTTTTCAAAGAACTATATCATTAGTTATTTGTAAGCTACTATTGAGGCAACATCTCAGGCCAGGCGTCCTTCACGACGCGCATATCCTCTATCACGATGCAAGAAGCGGTAGAAATGCTTCGATTTCCCAGCTATATGGAGGCCAACCTTTTATTTGAGGACTCATTCTCCGCCAAAGCAATATTCTCTGCAAATTATACGGCCGTGTTACTTGCAGCTAACCTACTTGCGAAACCCGACGGCCATCCCGATAGGATGGCTGACGTGGTCATCGCGTGTTA
>JAGQWZ010000568.1 GCA_020436835.1 Saprospiraceae bacterium
GATGCCGGTGTTTATACAGATTATTCAAGACTCTCTTCACCAGTACCTGAGTTCGGGTCACAATCACATATACATGATGGTCCCGAATACCGGTCAACCAATTTGAAGGTTCGAGAAATCGACAGATTACTTTATCGCCTTCATAAAGGGTGGGTTGCATACTGTCACCTGCTACGTCAAAAGACCGGAAAGTGCCGTTTTGATACTTTTTGTCGGGAAGGCTGTAGGCAGGCAGTTCCTGAAAATAGATCGGATCGACCAACTCCTGACTATAACCCGCCTGAGCAGGTACCGGCACATGCACAATTCGCTCCTTACCCTCATGGTCGGTGACCACCGTGAGGATCTTTAGTTCCGGATCTTGATCTTGCTGAAGAAACATGGTTCCCTGACCGGAATAGAGATAGAGCGGACTGATCTGGTAGATTTCTACTGCTTTCCGGATGAGTTCAAGCGGTGCATCACGGTTGCCTTTTAATATCTCGTTCAGATTCTGTGCCCGGTAGCCTAGTTTTAAAGCAAACTGCCGGCTTGAACGAATATGACCATCCGTTTTCAGCTTATCATGGCAGGCAATAAAACGCTCCGTTACAATACTCGGCATGGTGTGTCCAGGTCATTGGTCACCCCAAATATAAGACAATTATTTAATATGTATAAAGTGCAAATTTCGAATTCCCCGCTTCGGTCAACATAGTGGGACTCCAGGCCCTAACTACAGTCAATGCTCCTCATCACCTCATCACCAGATCACCAAATCACCTCATCACTTGATCACCTGATCACCAAATCACCTCATCACCAAATCACCTCATCACTTGATCACCTCATCACCTGATTACCTGATCACCTCATCACCTGATTACCTGATCACCTCATCACCTGATTACCTGATCACCTCATCACCTGATTACCTGATTAACTAATTACCTAATAAACTGATTACCTAGCCCCTTACGCCTGAATGATCGCTTCAAAGTCTGCCGATTTCAAGGACGCCCCTCCTACCAGGCCACCATCTACATCGGGTTCACCAAAAAGCTCTGAAGCATTGTCGGGCTTGACACTGCCACCATAAAGAATGTGCATTTTGCCGGCTACTTCGGCTCCATATTTATCTGTCAGCATCGTTCGGATCTCATGGTGCATTTCCTGCGCTTGCTCTTGCGAAGCGGTCACCCCCGTTCCGATCGCCCAAATAGGTTCATACGCAATGATGATGTTCTCCAATGCACTGCTGTCCAGATGAAATAAACCATTTTCCAGTTGTTTTTTCACGTAATCGACGTGATTCTCCGCCTCGCGTACCGGAAGTGGTTCTCCGCAGCAAAATATCACCTTCAATCCCTGACCAAGGGCGGTATCCGTTTTCTCGGCCAGTAAGGCATCGGACTCCGCAAAATATTCGCGTCTCTCGGAATGTCCGAGGATGACGTACTCAATACCCATAGATGAAAGCATACTGGCAGAAATCTCGCCGGTGAAGGCTCCTGAGAGCTTTTGATGGCAATTCTGAGCAGCGACCTTGACCGGAGATCCGGATACGGCTTTTTGAACCTGACTCAGGTAAACTGCAGGAACTCCCAAAATAACGACGGTATCTTCAGGAATAGTCACTCCAGCCACTTTGGTGGCCAGGTCAATAGCCTCTGCTTCGGTTTTATTCATTTTCCAGTTTCCAGCGGCAATTTTCTTTCTCATGCTTATTTTATTTAAGTTGGTGAATAAGGGTATGGTCTAATTAATGTGTATTAAGCAACAAAAGAATACATGATTGGATCATAGTATTATTATGATCTTCTGCTCCGATCTATGTTGCAGGGAGCTGCAATTTTAGGTACAAAAATTGACATTCACTAATAAGTGATGATAACTTTAGAAAAATTCGCACAATTGTAAATACTATGAGGGATACAGCTACTTCCCGAAATTCCGGGAAAACAAAACTCATGGGTAATGGAAGAGGAATAACGGCGGGTATCGAATTCTTTTCTGGTCCCTGGACCGACCATCATCGCCTGCATTTACTAAGACGTACTATGTTGGGTATTGACAGAAACTCCCTGGAAGTCATGGAGGAATTAGACCTCAGCCGGTGCATTGATCAAATACTCCAACAAGACCCGGTACCACCCGTTCCCGTTAATGACTATAATGATGGAGAGGTTTATGATGCGAATGTACCATTGGGAGAACCCTGGATATATGACACCGGTAGAGAAAATGCCGATATAGTAAGTGCCCGGGTAGTGTCACTAAAGAGTTGGTGGATCCGGTCGATGCTGGACCATCCCAGTACCATCCACGAAAAAATGGTTTTCTTCTGGCATAATCACTTTGCCACCCAATCCTGGGAAGTCTTCTGGCCTCATCTGACCTACTATCATTTCCTTACACTCCGCGAACATGCCCTGGGAAATTTCAAGGCAATGGTCAAAGCGATCACATTGGATCCCCACATGCTTCTTTATCTGAATGGAGCCTTAAACCGTAAGGATGCACCGGATGAAAATTATGGCAGAGAACTGCAGGAATTGTTCTGTATTGGCAAAGGACCGCAAGCAAATTACACAGAAGGGGATGTACAGGCAGCTGCCCGGGTGTTGACCGGTCATTCTATTGATTGGGAAAAGGGTGGTCAATATCTCTATCGTTGGTATTGGCATGATGAAGCGGATAAGCAGTTCTCTTCCTTTTATGATAATCAGGTGATCAGGGGAAGAAGTGCTGACGATGGCGCTGGGGAACTTGATGATCTCCTGGATATGATCTTTGCCAACAATGAAGTAGCTGCCTTCATGGTACGCAAACTCTACCGGTTCTTCGTCTACTCGGATATTGATGAAGACACCGAGCTCAATGTGATTCAGCCTCTGGCCGAAATCTTCCGTGATTCCGGATACGAAATCAAACCGGTGCTGGAAACACTCTTGAAAAGTGCACATTTCTACGCCGAGGAGAATGTGGGTGCCATGATCAAAACTCCTTTGGACTTCTTAATCGGTTTTTGGAGGACGGGAGGAGTTACTATGCCTGCTCAGGCCAACGAAATCCAGAAGAAGAAGATCAGGACCAGCATGCTCTGGACCATGAATAATATCGGGCTGGAGGTAATGGATCCGCCGAACGTAGCTGGTTATCCGGCGTACTATCAATTTCCCCAATATGACCGAAATTGGATTACAACCAATACCGTTACTCAAAGAGCGCTGATCACCGATTCGTTTATCTATTGGGGATTTTGGTCAGCAGATCTGCTTACCAATATCGATCTTTTACAACATGTGGCATCTCTTTCTCAACCGGAAGATCCGGATAAACTAATAGAAGAGATCGCCGAGTTACATGCTGCCTTTCCCCTGTCGGATACGGTAAAGCTTCGGATGAAAGCAACGCTGCTTACTGGCCAACAAAATCCTTATTACTGGACCAGTGCCTGGCTTGATTATGTAGATAACCCTCAGGATGAAATGAAGAGAATGATCGTCGAAATTCGATTGAAGGTGATGTTCCAGTTCTTAATGCAACTCTCCGAATATCATTTAATGTAACGCAAAAAGGAAACCATGCAGCGTCGAAAATTTATCAAACATGCTACCCGTACAGCCTTGCTACCCTCCATGTTGAATGGCATGGGAATCCCGGCTTTTGCCCGGTCTCCCTTGGTCCAGGCTCTTTCGGCCAGTGCCGAAGAGACAGACCGGGTCCTGGTCCTGATCTACCTGGGTGGAGGCAATGACGGTCTAAACACTTTGGTACCGGTTGATCAATATGACATCTTAAGCAGAGCCAGACCCGATGTACTTTTACCGGAAAACAGCCTTTTATCCCTGACAGGAGTCTCCGATCTGAAATTACATCCTGCACTTTCCGGATTCAGGTCGTTGTACGATAATGGTACCCTGGCAGTCATTCAGAACGTCGGGTATCCCAATCAGAATTACTCCCATTTCCGATCAACAGATATCTGGATGACTGCTGCTGATTCCAGCGACGTACTTTCGACCGGTTGGTTAGGTCGATTTCTCAACGAAGAGTATCCAAACTATCCGGTCGACTACCCAAATAGCCAGGTACCGGATCCTTTAGCGATCGAGATTGGCTATAATTTGTCTATAGCCTTCCAGGGTCCGGTGACCGGTATGGGTATGGTCGTTGCCGATCCGGATTGGTTCTACCAACTGGTCAATGATGTGAATGAACCTACTCCTGATACGAAAGCCGGAGAGAAGTTGGACTACGTACGGCTGATAACCAAACAATCGCAGGTTTACGGTGAAGTGATCAAGAATGCCGCATCCAAAGTGACCAATCAACTGGATTACCCGGCTAATGATTTGGCCAATCAACTAAAAATCGTTTCGCGTCTGATAGCGGGGGGATTGCAAACACGCCTTTATATGGTCAGCCTCCAGGGATTTGATACTCATGATTCTCAGGTTTTGGCTAGTGATCATACGAAAGGAGAACACGCCAATTTATTGGAGTACCTCGGTAATAGCGTTGCCGCATTTATGAAGGACCTTGAGTATTTGAATATTGCCGACCGGGTGATGGGAGCAACGGTATCAGAATTTGGGCGAAGGATCATATCTAATGCCAGCCTGGGTACGGATCATGGTGCTGCCGCTCCTATGTTTATCTTTGGCAACGCAGTCAGTGGGGGCATCTATGGAAATAATCCGGTCTTACCTTCGAATCCTGAAGTAGATGATAATCTGGAAATGAAAGTTGATTTTCGATCAGTCTATGGTTCCATTTTGCAGAATTGGTTTTGTGTCAATAGCAATGTGATGGCTGCAACCTTACCTGGAAACCAGGAGATCATTCCGTTTGTAAATGAGTCGGCTTGTCTGAGTACATCGATATTTGATCGACATCAATTGGCAGGAAGAAAACTGATTGATAACTATCCCAACCCGTTTCAGGGCTCTACGATCATCCGCTTTGAGTCGCTTGGAAATCCATTACAGATACAGATACTTGATCAGCAGGGTCGAATTCTGGAGGTGCTGACTCAAGGGAGTGTACCTCAGGGCACACATGAAATAGCTTGGGATGCCACGAGATACCCATCCGGAATCTACTATGCCCGGTTTCAGGATGCAGATTACCAACAGTCATGCAGTCTCCTGAAAAATTAATCTAATCCAGGCCCCCAGAAAGGATCACCGGCGGCAATAAATTGTACCGGAATCTCGGAGATAAATTCTTCCAACCAGGAAGCACAGTATGCCATTCCGGCTTCCTCAGAATTAGCATGCCCAATCAGGATCAATGCCTTCTTTCTTCCCTCCGAATGCGCATCACGGACCCATTCTACCGTTTCCCATTCATGTGTTTCTCCTCCGATGAGCACTTCCACGTCATCCCGGCGAAGCATCATGATCTGACGTTGAGAACCAGGAGCACCGACCGCCATCCCCACCTGGGAGATCTTTAGATCAGGATCTCCCACTACCCGTACGGCCGGGGTATTAAAATGATCCTTTAAGGTTTTTGCCAGCGTACCCACCGTCTGCTCAGGAAGCTCGAAGATCATCTGATCCGTTTTCATCTGGTAAGACTTCCAACCCAACTCATTGATCATACCAGTGTGAATACCGTCCGGATTGGTCATATGCCAATGGTCATGAAACCGGAAAATCACCATGTTGTGTTCTTCTATAAATTTGCGTTTGGCGATATAGACAGGATCGGAAGTGAAGAACTCCGTATCATCCAGATGATTGTAGTAAGTCGGCTCATGGGTGATGACCAGGTTCAAGCCCTCCTTTTGCGCCTTCTTTAATACGTCCAGGGTGGCAAGAAAGGTAGTGGCAATGCCGGTGACTTTTGTATCCGGATTCCCACTCTTGTAGGTATCCACTGTTTCTTCCCTCCAATCGCAAGTGACCCGATCCTTAATTCGGCCTATTACCTCCCCCGCCGTTAATACGGAAGCTGAGGATTGATTTACCTGAACCGGCTTGAAATTCTCATTTTCGGATTTCTTTGCATTGCAGCCAAGGCATAGTAGTAGTATTATAGACGGGAGTAATTTCAACATAATCGATGTGTTTTGATCATAAATTGAGGAGTGGATACCAATCATCATTTCGGGTAAAATACCTAATTTACGAGAGATCACAATTAGTTTTGGTGTAAAGAAATAAAATGCGATTTACCATATTCCTCCTACTGCTATTGTCTTCAACAAGAAGTGGATTTGAAGACGCCGACTGGAATTTCAAAGCACAGTTGGACCAATATTTTGAAACGAGAGTTCAGCAAATTGAGTATCTCACCGACCAATGGATGCAATTTGACCCGGTTGATTTCGAAGCCTTGAAGCAGCAGTCCAGGGCACAATTGCTGGATATGTTAGGGTTAAATCCATTACCGGCAAAAACAGATCTCAATGTGCGGATTACCAGCACCACCGAGTATGAGTTTTTTACGGTGGAGAATATTGTCTTCGAATCCATCCCGGGACTCTATGTCACCGCCAATCTATACCGTCCAAAAATAGTCAAAGAACCGCTGCCTGCCATTTTATATGTCTGTGGCCACGCTACCGTCATAAAGGACGGCTACAATTACGGAGCAAAAGCCAACTATCAGCACCATCCTGCGTGGTATGCCCGAAACGGGTACCTCTGTCTTATTTTGGATACGGTACAACTTGCCGAGATCGAAGGAATACACCACGGTCTCTACCGGTATAACCGTTGGTGGTGGATGAGCAGAGGTTATACGCCTGCTGGTATTGAAGCCTGGAATGCGATACGCGCTGTCGATTATTTGATTTCGCGACCGGATGTCGATCCGGAAAGAATCGGAATGACCGGTAGAAGTGGTGGTGGCGCCACCAGTTGGTGGGCAGGAGCTTTGGATGAAAGAATAAAGGTGATTGCTCCTATATCCGGCATTACCGATCTGAGAAATCATATTATAGACGGTTGTGTGGAAGGTCACTGCGACTGCATGTATTATCCCAATACGTTCGAATGGGATTTTCCGGCTTTGGGAATCCTATTTGCTCCGAGACCACTTCTGATCGCGAATGCTGATAAGGATGCCATTTTCCCCCTGGATGGAGTTTATCGCACCTATCAGAAAATGAAGCACATCTATGATCGTCTGGATGCTTCAGAAATGATCGCCTTGAATGTCGTCGGTGGAGGACATAAAGACATTCAGGACATCCAGATCCCCACTTTTCGCTGGTTTAATCACTTCCTGAGAAATGATGATGAGTTAATTGATATTCCAGCCAGGAAATATCTGGAACCGGAAAGACTCAGAGTGCTTGAAGATTTTCGGAAAGATCAATTAAATACCACCATCGATGAGCACTTCGTTGCTGCCGCTCCTCCTTTGGAGGCTCAACTCCATGGCACTACATTTACCGAAAAAGAGCGCATATGGAGAGAGAAGCTGGCACAATTTGTTTTTCGTGCCTGGCCACAAAATCCCACTTACAAACTGGGTAAGCTTGAAACTCTAAATTCACCCGAATTTGTGTTAGAGGTTTATAACCTGCAAAGTCAGGAACATGTCGACTTGCCCCTATTAATACTTAAAAATAAATCGAAGGATCGGGAAACCGATGAGATTAGAGTACTGGATAGCCTGGAATGGTCCAAATTAAGACCAATTTTGTTGGCTGCTTACGGTCAAAACCAACTTTGGAAAGCAGACGAAGTTATCTCCATAGATCAGAATTACCTGAGCGATTTGAAATCCGGTGGTGACATCATTTTTTTACCGGTCCGGGGTGCGGGGATTGCAGCATACTCCGTCGATGAGAAAACACTACTCCATATAAGGCGCAGGTATTTTCTTCTGGGTGAGACACTGGCTTCAGCGCAAACATTTGATATTTCGCAGGGCATTTCAGCGGTCAAGGAAATATTGCCGGACCTGAACTTGATTAAAGCTTCGGGGCCAACCGCAGTGCAACTCATCTATGCGACCCTGGACCGGGAGGGATATACCCTCGATCTGGTGGATCCAAACTCCAGTCACCGGGATGGACCCCACTATCTGAATGTGCTGAAGTATCTGGATGTGCCAGCGGCGATTCTGATGTCTTCCAAGGGTAATGAGATCAGGATTCGTTCTCATGATTCAGACTCGTTTCCTTTCCTTAGACGATACATTGGTGGCAGCAAAGCATTTGATCTCACCTTTTATTGAACCACACAACACATCGATTATCTATCTTTGGCAGCTTTATCGCGAAAGACAGAATGACTATGGAGCTTCACAATGGCCAATATTGTATACAGGAAATTCCCATTACAGACTTATCGGAAAAGTATGGGCTACCTCTTTACGTGTATGATACTGCGATCATTAAAAGGCAATATAACCGGTTGGTCAATGCCTTTGATGTTAAACGTCTGGTTATAAATTATGCCTGTAAAGCGCTGACCAATATTTCCATTCTGCGGTTTATCCGTTCGCTTGGAGCTCATGCAGACACCGTTTCTCTAGGTGAAATTCAATTGTGTTTACGCGCGGGCTTTCTTCCGGAAGAAATTGTATTTACACCGAGTGCAGTCTCGATAGAAGAGTATAAAAAGGCAATGGAACTTGGGGTGCGAATAAATATCGACAATTTGGAAACCCTGGCCTATTTTGCCGATCATAAGATCACCTACCCGGTGTGCGTAAGAATTAATCCGCATATTATGGCCGGCGGAAATAAAAAAATATCAACCGGACATATAGATTCGAAATTCGGAATTTCAATTCATCAATTGGATTCAATCCTAAATTATGTAGAAAATTCTCATTTAAATATCGAGGGGATCCATATGCACACCGGATCGGATATTTTGGATGTCGAGGTATTTTTGCAGGCTACCGATATTCTGTTTAAAGCAGCGGGCCATTTCAGTGATTTGAACTATGTGGATTTTGGAAGTGGATTTAAAGTAAAATACAAACCTGAAGATATTGAGACGGATATTGATCTTTTTGGAAGAGAAATGAGCCGGAAATTTAATCGCTTCTGTGAAGAGAGAAATAAAGATATTACGCTGATGTTCGAACCGGGAAAATTTATTGTTTCCGAAAGCGGTATTTTTTTGGCAAGGACAAATATCATTAAACATTCTCCATCGAATTTATTTGCTGGTTTAGATACCGGATTTAATCATTTAATCCGACCGATGTTTTATGACTCTTATCACGAGATTATAAATGCCAGCAATCCCCATGGTGATAAGAAATATTATTCAGTGGTTGGTTACATCTGCGAGACCGATAATTTTGCCTGGAACCGGCCTATCCCGGAAATATCTGCCGGTGATATTTTAGCCTTTAAAAATGCGGGAGCCTATTGTTTTCAAATGGCATCTAATTACAATTCAAGAATCAGGCCGGCGGAGGTACTCATTCACGAGGGGAAGGATTATCTGATCCGTGAACGGGAAGAACTGGAAGATCTGTTCCGGCATCAAACTGATCAAATTCGATTCTAAAACAGTGACTTGATTTTAATGGTAATGGCAGTATTCTTCACTCCATCCTGAAGAACCTCCGGTAAAGGAAGGCCATAACCGCCCCTATGCTTGTTCCTAAAAGGAAGCCACCCAGAACATCGAGAGGATAATGTACTCCCACATAGATCTGAGACATTCCCACTGCAATTGCCCAAAGCACCAACAAGTAGCGCCAACGTCTTTGTCCCCGTTTGAATAAAAAGAAAAGAAAAAAGGCGAGGGCGGCATGATTTGTTGCGTGAGATGAAGTAAAGCTATATCCTCCTCCACAGCGAATGCGCAATTTGACCTGATCCTTGATCACCACATCATTGCATGGTCTGGCTCGCTGAACCGTCTTCTTAATCCATTGAGAACTTACCGTATCGGAAACTCCAATGGTGAGGACGGCGAAGAGGATCATGAGCAGTCCATTTCGAGGAAAATTCCAGATCAAAAAGGACACGATAAAAATGTATAACGGAGCCCAAAATATTTTATGCCGGAAATAGGGGATGATCCAATCAATCCAATACAAATGCGACTGGTTAATCATGAAAAACAGCTCTTTATCCAGATGGATTAAATGATCTAACATAGACTTTTACCCTGTCGCACCAAAGGTACATTATCAATGGTAATCCTTACCTTTGTAGCCTCATTTATTGGATTTAGAAAATGTCATTAATAAAATCTATCTCGGGAATTCGTGGCACTATCGGTGGGAAACCGGGTGAAAATCTAACGCCTCCGGATGTGGTCTCTTTTTGTGCTGCCTATGGGACCTGGCTAAGCAAGAATGAAGGTGACCTGACGGTAGTGATTGGTCGCGATGCCCGGGTATCAGGTAAAATGGTCCAGGAGATTGCCATGCAGACGTTGGTTGCTATGGGTATTAATGTCGTCGATCTTGGACTTTCAACGACCCCAACGGTAGCTATGGCGGTAATGCACATGAAAGCAGACGGAGGCATCATTATTACCGCCAGTCATAACCCTGAACAATGGAACGCTCTTAAGTTTCTAAACAATAAAGGCGAATTTATTTCGGCTCAGGCCGGTGAAGAAATTCTAGCGACGATTGAGCATCAGAATTTTCATTTTGCACAAGTGGATGCATTGGGAAAAAGATGTACATCGGATGATGCCATTGAAAAACATATCGAAGCCATATTGAATCTGGAATTGGTCAAGCAGGAGGCAATTTTGGAACGAAAATTCAAAATCATTGTCGATTGTGTAAATAGCACCGGCAGTATTTCAATTGCTCCCCTTCTGCAGAAATTAGGATGCGAATTTCAATTGATCAATGACGACTTGTCCGGATATTTCAGTCACAATCCGGAACCACTGCCGGAAAACCTCCAGGATATTGCAAATCGAATCCGTAATGAGCATTTCGATCTCGGTATCGTTGTTGATCCCGATGTAGACAGACTGGCCTTTCTTTGTGAAGATGGCTCCATGTTTGGCGAAGAATATACGATCGTGGCTCTGGCCGACTATATTTTGGCTTTTGAAAAAGGACCTACAGTCTCTAACCTAAGCTCGACCCAGGCACTGAAGAACGTAAGTGAAAAATACGGTCAGCCCTATTTTGCATCGGCAGTGGGCGAGGTGAATGTAGTGGCTAAAATGAAAGAAGTGAAAGCCGTATTTGGAGGGGAGGGCAATGGAGGCGTGATCTATCCTGACTTGCACTATGGCCGGGATGCCCTGGTTGGTATTGCTTTGATGCTAAGTTACCTATGCGAGAAGAACATGAAAATGACTGAAATTCGATCACAACTTCCTCATTATGTGATCAGTAAACAAAAAGTAAGTCTGGAGCCAGGTTCTGATGCCGATCAAGTCATTGAAAAACTGAAGGACAAATACCAGGAAACGGACCACGATACGGTTGACGGATTGAAATTAATTTTTGATGGAGAATGGGTGCACATGAGAAAAAGTAATACGGAGCCTATCATCCGGATCTATGCAGAAAGTAAGGACAAAGACAGCGCAGATTTACTTGCGTCCCGATTTGTCACCGAGATAAACCAATTAAGTGCTTCATAGTCAGCTTAAAATCGATTGTCATGACAGAACTGGAAAAACATTTCCAAGCTTTTAGGAAGCATGTGATCGGAATCAATGAAACTTTTGAAGGTCCTTATGGGAATAAACCGATTATTTATGCAGACTGGACCGCATCTGGCCGTCTCTATCAGCCGATCGAAAATATCTTAGTCAATGAAATCGGACCCTTTGTGGCCAATACTCATACGGAGACTTCTTCCACCGGTTGCATTATGACGAATGCCTATCATCGGGCCAAACAAGAAATTAAAAGTCATGTGAATGCCTCGGGCACAGATGTACTGATTGTTTCACAGTCTGGAATGACAGGAGTAGTGAATAAATTTCAACGTATTCTGGGTCTGCGTATTCATGAGAAATTCAAAGACCAGATCAAATTAGCCGCTGAGGAGAAACCGGTCATTTTCATCAGCCACATGGAGCACCACTCGAATCAGACTTCCTGGATCGAAACCCTGGCTGATGTGGAAATTATACCACCGGACAGTGAAGGACTACCTGATCTAGACGAATTTGCCCGTATGCTGGGTAACTATGCAAACCGGAAAACAAAAATCGCTGCGGTGACCTCTTGCAGTAATGTCACCGGTATCGCTACTCCTTATCATGACATAGCCCGGATTATACACAAGCATGGTGGTGTGTGTTTTGTTGACTTTGCATGTTCTGCTCCCTATATCAACATCGATATGCATCCCGAAAATCCAGATTGTAAACTGGATGCTATTTATTTTTCGCCCCATAAATTCCTCGGAGGTCCGGGCAGCAGCGGAGTTCTGGTGTTTGACTCCAGACTATACAAGAACCGGATTCCGGATCAGCCTGGTGGAGGAACTGTGGATTGGACAAATCCATGGGGTGGACATAAATATCACGATCAGATTGAGGAGCGGGAAGATGGTGGAACTCCCGGATTTCTCCAGGCCATAAAAGTTGCCTTATGCATGCAGCTGAAGGATCAGATGGAGGTTTCTAAAATACTGAGACGTGAACATGAACAGTTGGATATTCTCTGGCCCGTCCTGGATTCAATCTCCAACTTGCACTTGCTGGCCACTCAACACCGGCATCGTCTGGGGGTAATCTCATTTTATATTGAAGGCCTGCATTACAATTTAGGCGTTCGCTTACTGAACGATCGATTTGGGATTCAAACCAGAGGTGGATGTTCATGTGCCGGGACTTATGGACATTATCTTTTGAACGTATCGCGAGAAGCCAGTGAACAGATTACCTGCAAAATATCAGGAGGTGATCTCTCAGAAAAGCCAGGTTGGATCAGGATGTCGATCCATCCCATTCTGACAAATGAGGAGATCAAACAGATTGGGGAAAGTATTCGTGCTCTTGCTCTACATTGGGAGGAATGGGGGCAAGATTATATTTATGATCCAAAAAGGAACGAGTACGATCACAAGGATGGATATCCGCAGGAATCAGCGATTGTTGATACGTGGTTTAATCAAATCAAGCAGCCGGGGTATGAGGTTGTACTTTGATAATGCGGCTTCCACGCCGATGTTTCCAGAGGTAATGGAAGTTATGAACAAGGCGATGCGGGATTACTACGGAAACCCCTCTTCCATCCATGCTCATGGCCGGAAGGCAAAAGCAGCTATTGAAGAAGCACGTAAAAGTATTGCATATCTCCTGGGTTGTTCCGTTGGTGAGCTCTTCTTCACCAGTGGAGGCTCTGAGGCCAATAATATGGCGATCAAAGGGGCTGTCCTGGACCTTAAGGTTGAGCGGATTATCACCACACCGATTGAACACCCATGTGTCTTACGCTCAATAGAACACGTTTCACAGCACGCCACTTTGGCAATCGAATATCTTGATCTGGATGAGTCCGGCCGGGTAGAGCCCGAACAGCTGAAGGCTTTGTTGAACACCGCTGATGGGAGAAAAACAATGGTGTCGATCATGCATGCCAATAATGAAATTGGAACTATGAATGATATCTCGAGTCTGGGACAGATCTGCCACGATTACGGCGCTTTATTTCACAGCGATACTGTACAGACGGTGGGACATTTTCCCCTTCAGTTTTCGACCATTCCGGTTGATATGGCTTCGGCATCTGCTCATAAGTTCCACGGACCAAAGGGAACAGGTCTTTTTTATATGAGAAACCCCGGTATTCAACCGCTGATCGATGGTGGAGGCCAGGAACGCAATATGCGAGCCGGAACGGAAAATACTGCGTCGATCCTGGGTATGGCAAAAGCGCTTGAACTCTATGTAAAGAATTTGAAGGAATATGAGCGACAAACCCGATCAGTAAGGGATTATGCACTCCATCAGATGAAGAATGCTTTTCCGGAAGTAAAGATCAACGGATCACCCGAAGCACTGGCACTATACACGGTACTCAGTGTTACCTTTCCAGCTCAACCTGGGGCGGATCTGCTCGTCTTCAATCTCGACATCGAAGGCATCAGTGTCTCCGGAGGTAGTGCCTGCAGTTCCGGAGTTCAGAAAATATCACACGTACTAAAGGCCTTAGCACCCGATGATACCGGTACTACCGTCAGATTTTCGTTCTCACCTTTCAATACAAAAAGTGAAATAGATTACCTGCTTGAAAAACTGCGAAGAATAATCAGCAGATCAAAAAAAGAGACATCCTAAGATGTCTCCTCCTTTTTCTTACGCCGGATCTTATTTAATCTTGCGTCATCACCGTACACCTCCTTGGCCTTTTTGTTGTAAGCTCTTGCGGCTTCTTCTGGTGTATTATACATGCCAATATGTACTGCTTTACCATTAATTGTAATGATAGCCCGGTACTTCTTATTTTCCATGTAAACACCTGTGTAACCTGTCTTACTGGTCGTCTTCCGGTTGCGGCTTGAAGTTGATCTGGTTCTCCATTCCAGATTTTCCAAGCGACAATCCAGCTTATTACCATTTTTGGCGCCGACTAATTTCATTTTCGACGATGGTGGTGTTGGTAAAAACTTCTCCGCTATGTAGCGGTGAAGATAGATGGTTTCGATCTTGTAGAGACCATCTGCCCTCTTCCAGGACTTCTGGAAAACGGCGCAACCTGATGAATGTTTCCTTAAGTTGTTAACAAAGTCTATCTTGACCAGATATGGATCTGTCGTCAAATGGTGATATACTTTGTCATCTAAGGTCACACTCTCATCAGCGTTCTTTAATTTAACTTTGTACAACAATTGATTGAGTGTTTAAAAAAAAGTTATGGAATGAATTTCCTCATTATTGCAGATGGAGTTGGACAAGAGTTGATCTTCCAGGGTCTTGGAATCGCTATACTTGCGAGCTAATATCTGACAAAATAATAGAATTACCAAATAAAGTAGAGTGAATACGTGACTGGAAAACGATCTACACAAGAGTACTCACATGAGGAAAATGTTTATATGAGACGGTGTTTTGATTTGGCTCGATTTAGTGCAAATAAAGTTAAAACAAATCCACCGGTGGGTGCGCTGATTGTTAGAGGACAAGAGATCCTGTCGGAGGGGTTTCATGAAAGATTTGGTGGTCCACACGCGGAAGTGAATGCAATCAAATCGTTAAGTGATGAAGCAATCCGGCAGAGCGATATCTATGTCTCACTGGAACCCTGTTCCCACTATGGGAAGACTCCCCCGTGTGCACAACTGCTGGTTGAGAAGAAGATTCGTGCCTGTCACATCAGCCAGATTGACCCTAATCCGGTGGTATCAGGAAAGGGTATTGATATGCTGACTAACGCCGGTATTGAGGTATGGACCGGCATATCTCCGGATGAGGGTGCACAATTACTTCGTCCATTCGACATCCAACAAAAGTGTAAGCGAAGTTATGTCATTCTCAAATGGGCTCAGTCCCGGGACGGATTTATGGGAATGATCGGTAAACGGACGAAAATAAGTTCACCTCTGTCCGATCGATTGGTACATAAATGGAGATCAGAGGTAGGAGCGATAATGGTGGGCAGCAATACCGTAGTGGTTGATGATCCGCAACTGGGAAATAGGTTGTATTGGGGTTCAAGTCCTACGCGGGTGGTACTGGATCGGACGCACAAAATTTCCGACTCTGCCCGGATCCTCAATGAGCCTGAGATACCCACCCTCTATTATACCAGTCAGCGGAGGCAAAGTGAAAATTCCGCGTTTAGCACTGTCATTATTCCCCAGGGAGAAGGATTGGCCTTTATCCTGAAAGATTTATACCAAAAGGAGTTCGGTACGGTGTTGGTAGAAGGTGGGACAAAACTCATCTCTCATTTTATCGAAGCTAAGCTATGGGATGAAATTAGAATAATTGAAAATCCGGCGATCCTCAACGAAGGTGTGAAGGCACCAAGTTTACCCATGGGAAAAAGACGCAGTTGGCAATTAGGTGAAGATCGTATCCATCAAATTTACCCTCAGTAACCGGACATTTTGTTAAAATTATTTTAAAACAAGCCTATGAGGTCATCATGCTTTTGTCAATGCTGTTACATTATCGTTATTTAGTGGATGGAAATTTAGTAAACAGAAGATAGAATTATGAAATTCTTGCTGAAGAGTGTTGTCGTTTCCAGTTTCCTTACCTTGGTATTCCCTATCGCTTTGTATGGACAACAGATAAAATGGATGTCCCTGGAAGATGCCATCGAGTCGCATCAACAGGTTCCCAAGAAAATATTTGTGGAGATCTATACCGATTGGTGTACCTGGTGCCGTAAAATGGATCAATCTACCTTTCAGAATAGTTTCATAGCTGACTATATTAATGAGCACTACTATCCGGTCAGATTTGATGGAGAACGCCAGGACAAGATAAATTTCAATGGAAAGGAATACTTCTATGTGAAGAGTGCTGGCCGGGGATATCATGAATTAGCGGTTGAGTTGGCGCAGGGAAGACTCAGCTATCCCACGGTAGTTTTTCTCGATGAGAACCTACAGGTCATTCAGGCACTCCGTGGATATCAATCGGCACTGCGTTTCGAACAGATCATGACTTTTTACGCACAGGACTTTTATAAGACCACTCCCTGGTCGCGGTTCAGTGAGAACTATCAGACTTTCATCAGTCACAACTAAGTTTCTCACCAGATATCATCTCCTCGTTTTTACTCCCAAGACTCCCAGGATACCCCGGGTGATTTCACGGGCTAAAGTCCTACCAATCTGACGGGTGGTATTGTCAATGGTCTTTTCCCAGGCACTCTTGCCCCTACGTGTGGTGGTCTTTCTTGCCTTTTCCTGCTGTCTGAACATTTCTTCGTGATGCGCTTCCTCCCGGGCGATTTTGATTTTATCACCCAGGATTTCATAGGCGCTTTCCCGGTCGATTTCTTCATTATACTTCTCAACCAGGTAGGATTCTCTGACTATATAATTGATCTCTGATGGCGAAAGGACATCCATTCTTGACTGTGGTGCACGCATCATCGTGTGTACGAGAGGAGTAGGTCGACCTTTTTCATCCAGTACACTGACCAGTGCCTCTCCTATCCCTAATTCAGTCAGTAATTGGTCTACCCGGTAGTAATCACTTAAGGGAAAATTTTCCGCCGCCAATTTGATGGCTTTGCGATCCCGGGCGGTGAATGCTCTCAGGGCATGCTGTACCTTCATTCCAAGCTGCCCCAACACTTCATTTGGTATATCAGCCGGGTTTTGGGTCACAAAAATAATAGCAATACCCTTGGATCGTATTAGCTTGATGATGGATTCAATCTGATCAAGTAATGCTTTGGAAGCCTCTTCAAAGACCAGGTGTGCTTCGTCAATAAAAATGACCAACTTGGGTTGTTCTACATCTCCCTCCTCTGGAAAAGTGGCATAAATCTCAGCCAGCATTTGAAGCATGAAAGTGGAGAACAGATTTGGTTTGTCCTGTATGTCGGTCAGGCGCACTATTGAGACCATGCCTTTCCCGTCTTCGTTGATTCGTATCAGGTCATCCATATCAAAGCTCCTCTCTCCAAAGAACTTCTCGGCCCCCTGCTGCTCCAACTCCACAATTTTACGCATGATCGCTCCCATAGAGGCGGTAGAAATTCGCCCATATTCAGCTTCAACTTCCTCTTTCCCTTCACCGGTCAACCACTGTAGTGTTTTCTTAACGTCTTTGAGATCCAGGAGGGGAAAACCCTGGTCATCGCAATATTTAAAAATCACGGCCATGACCCCTTGTTGAATTTCATTCAGGTTCAATATCTTACTGAATAAGACCGGTCCAAATTCCGTGACTGTGGCACGCAAACGTACTCCTTTCTCATCGGACAGGGTCAGAAACTCCACCGGGCTGGAATCCGCTTTGAATGGAATTCCAATCAGATTATGCCTCTCATCAATTTTGGGGTGCCCATCACTAGCTTTGGCAATCCCGCTAAGGTCACCTTTCACATCCATTAATAGGACCGGCACACTGTGGGAAGACAATTGTTCCGCCAGCACCTGTAAAGACTTGGTTTTGCCGGTTCCGGTGGCTCCGGCTATGAGTCCATGGCGGTTTAACGTCTTGAGCGGAATCCTGACGATAGAACCTGTCAGGTTTTTCTTGTTCAACATAGCTCCTCCCAGTTCAATCTGAGGTCCCTTAAACTGGAAAGCATTATTTATTTCTTCAACGAATGTGCGAATATCTGACATAGTGATACTTAACGATTATTCCAATAGTTCAATCTTTGCTCATAGCGTTCTTTATCAAAAGTCCATTGAGTCGCGTCAAAATGACTTTCAATAGAGTCCTCTAATTTATCGGTAAATAGTTCATGGAAGAAATCGATCCCACTTTTTTCCTCAATTTCATCGATACTGACCATATAGTCCTGCAGTGGTTGTTCTGACAACTGATTGGGGATAACAAAACCTATACCCTTGATTTCGGGTTCCAGATGGTCGAGGATTACCTTAAAAAATGCTTCCGGTACCGCTACCCTATTCTTACCGATATGCTTTGAGACGGTGGAACTGAATAACGGTCCGGTGACGACATAAACGGACCGGTACATCCGAGCCCAATCGCGAACCTGCTCTTCCAATTCTCTCCAGATCCCGCCATTGCATGCATAGACCTGTGGTGAAATATTACTCATTAGAAATGTTTCTTCCATGGTATTCCTGGAGTAGGCTCGATCGGCCGCTGGGACCATGTGCCCTTTGGTGTAGCCCGAATTTTTGTAATCATTGAACGTAGCCGATCCACTTCTGATTCTGGGATCTTCTTCAAAGTAGTCTGTCCTTGGCACCTTCGGCGCATTTAGATGGGCAAGTTTTAACTCATAGGCAACCCATTTCGGCTGTTCATGTTCTTCATCATAAGCCAGGGTAAAACCCTGGTAGTGGTAAAGGGGAAATGCACCAGCATCGGGAAGGTAGAAGGCCTCTCCTTCTGCAGTGGTACTTTGTCCGGTCCCGTAAATGTTTTTTACCAACCGGTCGATAAAGGGTCGTGAAAACAATAGGATCACCACTCCAAAGGCCAGCACGAGCATTAGTTTAAAGCCACCACTGAAGAGACCTTTCGACTGCCGGTGATGATTTGATCTGAATTTTGCCAAGAGGACTTATATTATGATAATGCAATATATGAAGATCAGCAGTAACCCTTACCGAATGAGGGTGACATCGCCACTGAAATATTGCTTGGATCCATCGATAAAAGAAAGCACTATACGATAGACATAGACATCGGGGGTCATCATTTGTAGCCCGGCTCGTCCGTTCCATCCAGCCACTTCATCGTCTACCTGAATATTTTCATTGACAAAGAGCCTTTCTCCCCATCGGTTATAGATCTCAAATGACTCTATATTGTAGTTGTATTGGCCTTGCATATAAAAATAATCATTGATACCATCTCCGTTCGGACTGAATGCATTTGGAATCCAGACATACACATTACGGTCCACTTTAACATCGACAAAATCCTGAGCCTGGCATCCCGCGCCATCGGTCACCGTCACCTGATAACGGGTATCAAAAAATGGGGTCACGGTTGTGGATGGGCAATCATGACAACTGATGGTATTTACCTCACCGGCCTCGTTCCAACTATATTGATAAGGACTGGTCCCAATGATTATGTTGGGTGCCAGCACAAAGCTGTCTCCCAGATTTGCTTCAAAATCTTCACCCAATTCGATAGAGAGTGGAGGAGCGTATTCGACAACGATTGTATCGGAGACTTCCTCGCAGATGGTACTGGCCCTCACCCAATAAACACCTGGTTTGCTCACTTTATAGGACATACCGGTTGATCCATCTTGCCACAAGTAGTCTGCACCTTCCTGACTACCGCTTAAAATCAGGCTATCTCCCACACAAACCAGGCGATTTTGACTCTGCAAATCAACCTGAAGAGGGATCACCTGCAGCTTTGTGGGATCATCCAATACCACCGTAGTGGGGTCATCAGAAAGGGTAAAATCTCCAAGGGATTCAGGCAGATTCTGAAGACTCGCCTGATTTTCATAAATCCCTGATGCCTGATCACCAATTCTTACCCTCACGAGAATACTGTCTATACCAAGTGGAATAGTCATATCGTTGATCAGTAATTCGTTGGGGCTTCCGGTATCTACAATGGTCCCTCCAAACGGATTTCGTAATACTTCCAAAATCTCAAAGCCGGGTGGCATGGGATCAAAAAACTGAATTCCTTCTCTTTCCAGCGCACTGGCGTTGGCTATGGTAAACGTATATACAACTTCTCCACAGGGGGCGGTTCTCCTGGGTACTACATCTTTTTCCAATTTGATGGTGTAAGGACATGAACAACCATCGCTGCGATCCGCATTCTCTCCAGTGGTCCGAATCGTCAAGTCTCCCGTTACCGTATTTATCTGAAAGAGCGTATTCTGCAAATTCTCTCCTTCTGGCCTGCCATATCCATATAGATTGCCAAAAGCATCAAAGAACAGGGTGCCCATTGAAGTACAAGGCTGTCCTGCACGGCCAACTGCACTGGTCGTTCCCCGTTCTATGTCAATCTTGAGCAGCGTCTGATAATTGAAATCATAGGCGTAGCAAATACCGGTCAGGGGATCAAAATCCATATCAAAAAATAGAAACGGATTGTCCCTCATATTGACTTCTCTGGTACCGTAGTCCGGATCTTCAAGATCGATGAAGACCAGATTAACATTGGCACTTCCAAATCCGAAATCAAGAGGCGATCCCGATATGACAAGGTACTTTCCGTCTGGCGTGCATGCGCCGGCAAAGTACCTCAGTTTTCTTATCTCATCCAACTTACGAAGCTTAACCAACCTGCCATCTGCTCCGATTCTCACCAAGCCATTATCCTTCTGATCAAGTACGTAGATAAAATTGTCAGTACTTCGATAGCCCATAGCATTTAGATCGTAGCCGGGATCAATGTTCAGGTTCTGGAAAGTCACCCTTTGAGTGAGTGGATTAATGTCTATGGAGAATAATTCGTTGTAGAAAAGATTGGGATTTTGAAGAGTCAGGTAATAATCGCCTTTACACACAAATGGTTGCTGTCCCCTGAGAGGAGGGCCGAAGAATAGGAATAAAAGTAATGTCCATCCAAAAATCCTCATTCTCTTACCGATTCTAAACCATATTTATTGACTTCAAGATACCATAGATACTGGGAAGTGTTGGTTAAACTATCGTTAATGTTACTCTAAAAGACAAAAAATAAGCCGACTTGTTCAAAGACTTGAACATCTTGAGTTGTTCCGCCGTCCGGCATAGATTGGATAATTTGGGGTACAAATGGTTGCACGGCCTTTATATAGCAAAGTACGGTATGAACCGAGATGTCGACGATCCATCCGGCAATGCCCCCCAAGTCTGATGTTTTCTCATAGTCGAGGAGTTCTCCATATTCGCATTTGACTAAATGTTTACCCTCAACCCAAAGAGATTTACTCTTGATATGCAATTTCATATCTTTGGAATACCAACGATCCGTCCATAGCAAAATCAAATAATTATGAAAGTCAAATCCACCTTACTATTGATCGCCTGCAGTCTGATTTTGACGAACCTCCAGGGACAGGGTATTCTAAACCGGGTACTCAAGCGGTCTCTAAATAAGGCGGAAAATAAGGTTGAGGATATGCTGGTCGAAAAAGCAAGTGACGCTATTGCAGAAAGACTTTACCGCTCCATGTCAGATGCTTTTGACAAAATGTTAGATGATGCTGCCAAACAAGACAGTGCCTACCAGACGGATTACAGTGATTCGGCAGCAATTAAATATAACCGGCTGGCTGAAGGCTGGTTGGAACGGATGAACAAAGCCGCTGATGTACCGGAAAGTTATGCATTTGACTACAAGGCCTATGTGGAGATAACCAGCAATGGAGATCCCCAGAATTCTATTTTGTACCTGACCTCGGATGGGTCGGTTTTTGCCATGGAGCAGCTGGAAGAGAAAGAGAAGCGAATTTGTCTCATAGACGGTGCAAAAGATGTGGTTGTTCTTTATATGGAAGATCAAAAAGGCAATAAGACCGCCCAGGCGATCCCCAATATGATGGGTCTGGGAGCACAATTGGCGCAAAATATGGCTGATTCAACTGTTGGGGATTGGTCATTTAAGGCTACAGGAAAAAGTAAGACAATTGCAGGATATCCTTCGGATGAGTATATAAGTACGGATGGGAAATACGAAAACACCTTCTATATGACCGACGATCTGGATATCTCCTGGAGAAATGCTTTCTCTGGTTTTGTAGATCGATTTGCCGGAACTACCTACAAGGATTTACAGCAGTTTCCTCAGGGATTTCTGATGGAATCGCATACGAAAAAAGCAGGGAAATCAAAGGAAGAATCTTCCTGGATGACCAATAAGGTGGAAAAGGAGCAATTCACCATTCAGAATGGCGAGTACGAATTTGGTAACCTTTCAATAACGGATTAAACAGATCCGGTCAATCTATGATTCCATTAGCTGAACGGATGCGGCCACAGCGTCTGGACCGGTATATTGGTCAGGAGCACATTGTTGGTAAGGATGGAGTGCTGCGAAAAGCCATAGAAGCAGCCAAGATTCCTTCCTTCATTCTTTGGGGACCTCCGGGGGTTGGCAAGACTACGTTAGCTAAAGTTATTTCCAATGAGCTAAAGCTACCATTCTATGCGCTCAGCGCGATCAATTCTGGGGTTAAAGATGTACGTGAAGCGATTGATCGGGCGCAAAAGAAGCGATTTTTTGATGCTTCCAGTGCTATTCTATTTATCGATGAAATCCATCGATTTAGTAAATCACAACAAGATTCTCTGCTCGGTGCCGTAGAGCAGGGCATCGTTACGCTTATTGGCGCAACAACAGAAAATCCGTCATTTGAAGTAATTTCAGCTCTATTATCCCGCTGTCAGGTATACATTTTGGAGCCGTTAAGCAAAGATCAGCTTATCAGGCTGGTGGATGAAGCATTGGCAACCGATGAAGAATTGAAAGACCGGAAGATAAACATCAGAGACTACGGTAAATTATTGCAGTATTCCGGAGGTGATGCCCGTCGTTTGTTCAATGCATTGGAGATTGTGATCGATGCCTTCCCCAATGAAGAATTAGAAGTGACTGATCAGTTGGTAGAAGACACGATTCAACAAAACCTGGTCCGCTATGATAAGAGTGGAGATCAACACTATGATATCATCTCGGCTTTCATAAAGTCGATCAGAGGAAGCGATCCGAATGGCGCTTTATATTGGCTGGCCAGAATGATCGAAGGTGGCGAGGACGAAAAATTTATTTGTCGCCGGATGATCATCTCTGCTGCAGAAGATATTGGTCTGGCAAATCCCAATGCACTGCTTATGGCTACCCAGGCTTTTCAAGCGGTGCAGGTGACTGGCTTTCCGGAGGCCCGGATCATCATGTCAGAAGCCGCAGTTTATCTGGCCATGTCCGCCAAGAGCAATTCGGCTTATGCGGGAATCGGTGCCGCCCTGAAAGCTGTGAAGGAGACGGGAAATCTTGCCGTACCCCTGCATTTACGCAATGCGCCGACAAAATTGATGAAATCGCTGGGTTTCGGTGCTGAATATGACTATGCCCACGATCATTCAGGAAATTTCTCACCACAAGAATACTTACCCCAGGGTTTGGAAGGGACCAAATTTTATAGTCCACAATCCAATCCTCAAGAACTAAAGGCGCGGGAGAAACTGAAGTATTGGTGGAAGACTAAGTACAATTATTAAGAGATGGAGAGATCTTCCTGGACGATACTCCCACTGAAGCGATAATTTTCTTTTTATTGGGTGAACATTCGAATCGATTTGGTTGTCTATTGATAAACGTTAATTAAGTGTAAATTTGGCCGCTCATTTTAGGACGGTGCAATTGTATCAAATGAATATAGAAACTAGCGAAAATGTCAAGATAATCCGGGAAAGTGTGCGCGACTTTCTCCAGGCAAATGTAAAACCTCACGTCATGGAGTGGGATGAGAAACAGTTTTTTCCTGCTGATGTACTGAGGGAGATGGGCCAGCATGGATTTCTGGGAGTACTGGTTCCAGTTGAGTACCATGGAGCGGGGCTGGGATATCAGGAATATGTCACGGTCATCGAAGAAATAAGCAAAGTTTGTGGGGCCATTGGTCTTTCGGTTGCTGCGCATAACTCATTGTGTTCAGGACACATGAATTTGTTCGCGAATGATGATCAGAAATCAGAATTTTTATCCAAGCTGGCTACGGGTGAATTTATTGGTGCCTGGGCCTTGACGGAGCCCAATACGGGTAGTGATGCCATGCGCATGCGATGCGTGGCTAAAGAGGATGGAGATCATTTCGTCATCAATGGGACTAAATCCTGGATCACCCATGGTAAATCAGCGGATGTGACCGTGGTCATAGCCCGTACCGGGGATCTACTTGATAGTCATGGTATGACGGCGTTTATCGTACCCAGGGACACTCCAGGCTTTTCGGCAGGAAAGAAAGAGAACAAATTAGGGATGCGGGCGTCGGAAACCGCTGAAATAATATTTGATAACTGCTGCATTCATAAAGATTTGATCCTGGGAGAGGTAGGTGAAGGTTTCATTCAGGCCATGAAGGTGCTTGATGGAGGTCGAATTTCTATTGCTGCACTATCTTTGGGAATTGCAAAAGGAGCTTATGAATGTTCGGTAGATTACGCTAAAGAAAGAGAACAATTTGGTAAGCCCATAGCCAGTTTTCAGGGTATTTCATTTAAGCTAGCCGATATGGCCACGGAGATTGAAGCAGCCGAGCTGCTCACCAGAAAGGCAGCAGACCTGAAGAACCGGGGTGACAAGTCCACCAAATATTCCGCTATGGCCAAGTTGTACGCTTCGGAAGTAGCCGTTCGATGTGCAAATGAAGCAGTGCAAATTCATGGTGGTTATGGCTATACCAAAGACTATCCGGCGGAA
>JAGQWZ010000569.1 GCA_020436835.1 Saprospiraceae bacterium
CAAAACCATTATCCATATTGAAAGTAATTCCAAAACTGGATGGTCTGACAGCGGATGTAGTTTCCTCCTGACTAAAGGAGAAAATGGATATGAGGAGAAATGCAAAGGTAATCAGGGGCCATTTCATATCATTATTCTTTAATAATTCAATTCCTATTAAAATAGTCAAAATTATCCGGATCAAAACCAAAAAGTCTGTTCTCGTTCTAATTTTAAAAGACTTACATTAGAGTATATCGCATATTCTCACCTATGTCCAGAGAACATCGACTCGCGGCAATTATGTTTACCGACATTCAGGGATACACCCGTCTGATGCAGGAAGATGAGGAAGAGGCGATTAAAATCCGAAGCCGGCATCGGGAAATATTCCAAAAAGCCACCTACAGCAATCGAGGGGAAATCATTCAATATTACGGTGACGGCACGCTGAGCATTTTCGAAAGTTGTGTTGATGCGGTGCGTTGTGCCAGGGAAATGCAGGAACAATTTCAGACGAAGCCGGTAATTCCGGTCAGGATCGGTATACATCTGGGTGATATAGTGATGGGCGATGAAGATATTATCGGCGATAGTGTCAATGTGGCATCCAGAGTCGAATCACTGGGAATACCGGGATCTGTTTTGATTTCCGGTAAAGTGTATGAGGAAATCCGGAATAAGCGAGAATTTGAATTTCATCGACTGGGTGCCTTTCATTTTAAAAATGACAAGAAACCCCGGACGATTTATGCATTATCCGGCGACAAACTTGTCATTCCCAAACGGAATGAGTTACAAGGAAAGCTAAAAAAGGTAAAATGGTACAAAAGACCTGGCACATTATATGGATTAAGCATTTCTGTAGTTTTAATATTGCTGGTCGCTTTTGGTACAGGGACCGTGAATTTTCCTCTTTTTGGCAATCGAATCCAAAGTCTGGCAGTCCTGCCATTGAATGATCGTATCGGACTGGATCCGAAAGAAGAATACATCATTGAAGGTTTACATGAAGAGATTATCATCCGCCTGGCTAAAGCAGGACTGAGAGTCAAACCTTATTCCGTCATGATCCACTACCGTAATACGGACAAAACACCGGAAGAAATAGGAACGGAACTAAATGTGGATGGTCTGGTCGAAGGTTCTGTCTTCCGGTCCGATAATGGGTACAGAATCAGGGTTCAGATCATTGAGGTAGCCAATCAACAATACGTAACAGATCCTTATGAAGCCAGGGCGGAGTTTTCCGGTATCGTGTCCTTGTATAATGATCTGGTATCGACCATTGCCGAACAAATCAGTCACTCTTTATCCGATGAGGCACAGGAATATCTGGAACAGAATAGTCAGGTGGATCCGGAGGCTTATGATCTTTATTTGAGAGGTCGTTCGCACCTCAGCAAGGGGTCAGAGAACGATCTTGCAACTGCAATAGATTTATTTAAAGAATGCCTGGAAGTTGATTCCACTTTTGGGGACGCTCATGCTGCACTGGTGGAAAGTTACCTGCTGCTTGGATTTAAACGAAAAAATCCATTTCAGGAACTAAACCAATTCCGGTACCATTTAGATCAGGCAGTTTCCAATGATCCTTTTTTCGAAAAGAACCATCATTTAATGGCCATGGCCAAGATCTTTGACAACTGGGATTGGACAGGAGCTGCCGAAGAATTGCAGAAGGCGATCGATGCAAATCCCAGAAGCTGGGAACCCTACGACACCTATTGTCAACTAATGTGGGCGATGGGAAATATGGACCAGAGCATAGCTGCCGGAGAGAAAGCGGTGGAGCTCGATCCGGATGCCCATTATGCCCATTGTGATCTCGCCTGGGCCTACTATTTTAACCGTCAGTATGATCAGGCCAGAATGGAAGTCAACCATACCATTGAGCAGTTCGGAAAAGACTGTCCGCACCATGTTGGCCTGGATATATTGCTCGATATCCATTCCA
>JAGQWZ010000570.1 GCA_020436835.1 Saprospiraceae bacterium
GCACGATGCGCAGCTATGACAACGATAAAAAAATTCAATCCCGTTAAATTTATTTTGGCAACGGTAATTTTGACATGGTCAGCCTGTGTTGGTGATCTGGATACCATTCCCATTGACAAGGATGTGGTGACAGCCTCCACCGTATATGATGACCCTCAGGCGTATCTTAGTGTACTGGCAAAACTCTATGCCGGACTGGCACTGACCGGTCAACAGGGGCCGGCGGGTCAGGGAGATATCGAAGGGATTGACGAAGGTTTTGGCCAATACCTCAGGATGTACTGGTACCATCAGGAATTAACTACTGATGAAGCGGTAGTAGGGTGGAATGATCAGACCATTAAGGATTTTCATGCCCAGAACTGGAGTTCTGATGACGGCTTTATTTTTGCCATGTATAGCCGCATTTTCTACCAGATCGCCGTATGTAATGAATTCGTTAGAGAGACATCGGATGAAAAACTTTCGGAGCGGGGGGTAGATCCAAATCTTAGAGCAGATATCGAGATATACCAGGCAGAAGCTCGATTCCTCAGAGCGCTAAGTTATTATCATGCCCTGGATTTTTTCCGGAATGTTCCTTTTGTGACCGAGCAAGATGCGGTGGGCTCTTTTTTCCCTGAGCAGATTCAGGCAGCCGACTTATTTAATTATATCGAATCGGAATTAAAAGCTATCGAAAATGAGATTGGCCCTGCCCGTTCTGCTCCTTATGGACGGGCGGATCAGGGAGCGGTTTGGGCGCTCTTAGCAAAACTCTATTTAAACGCTGAGACTTATGTAGGCACTAACCGGTATAGTGATTGTCTGGAATATTGTAACAAGATAGCGGAGGCCGGGTATGAACTTGAACCCGACTATCAGCATTTATTTCTTGCCGATAACGATAATTCCAGTGAGATCATTTTTCCAATTACATTTGATGGAATCAGCACCCGGACCTGGGGTGGTATGACGTTTATCATCCGAGCCGGAATCGGAGGAACAATGGATCCCACAGCATCAGGGGTAGTCAGCGGATGGGGTGGTACCCGAACCACCCAGCAATTGATTGAGAAATTTCCGGAAGATGTGACCGGTGTGGTTTCACCCATCAATGAGGGGAACACAGCGAGATATCCTAAAGTCTATGTACCGGGTGCATATCAGGGATGGGATGCTGCCAATACCGAGACTTCTCTATCATCTGTAAACAGTGACAAAGTCTATGAGGGGCATGTATATTTTCCTGAAGATAATAGTCCATTCCTTTTCACTACTATCCCTTCTTTTGCATTGAGTCTCGGAGACAATGGAGGAGACGGCACTTTGGAAATGCGGGGAGATACGATTCACGCACCGGAAGCCGGGCTCTACTACGTCAAGGTCGATCTGAACAATAATACGTATTCCATGGAAAAGCGCACCTGGAGTATGATTGGTGATGCCACTCCTTTGGGAGAAGGAGCCGATATTGAGTTAACCTGGAATGAGGAAGAACGTGGCCTGGAGGCAAGTCTTGACCTTACTGAAGGTACATTTAAATTCAGAGCCAATAATTCATGGGATATAAATCTCGGTGATAATGCTGGCAACGGACTACTTAGCCAGGATGGTGCAGATATCGCTATACAACCGGGAGCGTACCGGATTGTCCTCTATGTTGACAAACCCGATTACACATACGCCATTTTTTCAACCAGTTTCGACCGGCGAGGATTATTCTGGAGTGACGGACAGAATCTGGAAATCAATGATTTGACCCTGTTTACAGATGGATACGCCATCAATAAATTTAAAAATGTCACTTCAACCGGCCAGGCAGGTTCTGATTCGGATTTTCCGGATACGGATTTTCCGGTGTTCAGACTGGCCGATATCTATTTGATGGCCAGCGAAGCACTCTTAAGGACAGGTGGTGACCGTAATCAGGCATTGGAGTATTTTAACCGGGTTCGTACCCGGGCTTATGGTTCGCCGGCGGGTGGTATTCAGGATGCGGATCTCACCCTGGATATGATCCTGGACGAAAGAGCAAGAGAATTATATTGGGAAGGACATCGACGTACCGATCTGATTCGGTTTGGTAAGTTTTCCAACAGTGATTATTTGTGGGCCTGGAAAGGGGGAGTGAAAGAGGGCAGATCAGTGGAGGCATTCCGGGATGTATTTCCGATTCCCTCTTCAGACCTGGGAGCGAATCCAAATCTGTCTCAGAATCAGGGCTATTGATGCGGAATATGCCAATTCGAAGGGGATATTTTCTGGTACTGATCCCAATTCTTCTGCTTACGACATTGGAGCATCCTTCTGCCCAGCAATTCTACTTTGGTGCAGATCAGTCCTATGTAAATGAGATGGAAGATTGCGGGGCAGTCTATTCTGTGGGAGGATCGCCCCGTGACGTTTACGACATATTTGAAGATTATGGATGTAATCTGGTTCGATTGCGGCTGTGGCATACGCCTTCCTGGTATGATCAACTGAATGAAGGAAAACGATATTCTGACCTTGCCGATGTGACTAAAAGTATTCGCAGGGCAAAGGATCATGGTATGAGTGTCTTGCTGGATTTTCATCTTTCTGACAATTGGGCGGATCCTTCCAAGCAATTGGTACCAGCTGCATGGTTGGGAGTAGTGGACACGCTTGATCTTCTGCAAGATTCGCTCTATAATTATATCCATCGCGTTTTGACGGGACTTTCCGATCAGGGTTTATTGCCGGAGATGGTACAGATAGGCAATGAAACCAATAAAGGGATCCTGCTCTCTCCTGAGGATAATCAAAGCTATACGCTGGACTGGTCCCGTAATTCCATTTTATTCAACCGGGCAATTGCAGCAGTCAGAGACGTGTCAGAGGAAGTTAACCAGCCGGTTCAAATTGCTATCCATGTGGCGGGACCAGCGGACAATGAATGGTTTATTGATCAATTTGTCAGTCATGGAGTGACCGATTTTGATATTATCGCTATGTCTTACTACTGGGCCTGGCATAAGCCGACCACTATTGCCGAAACCGGGGAGGTGATCAGCCGCTTGAGGCAAAAATATCCGGAAAAGAAAGTGATGATCGTGGAGACCGGCTACTTGTGGACTACAGCGAATGCAGATGCGGCACCAAACATTATAAGTGAACAACACCCGGACTATATGCCGGCTTCACCCGAAAATCAAAAGCGATGGTTAATCGATCTCACCCGTGAAGTGGTTAGGCAGGGTGGAAGTGGAGTGATCTATTGGGAGCCGTCCTGGGTTTCCACTCCCTGTTTCAATCAATGGAACCAGGGGTCGCACCAGGACCATGCTACCTTCTTTGATTTTGATCATAATCTTTTGATTCCGGGCGGTATTGAATGGATGGAATTTGACTATGGTCTCACCACCAGATTGGATGAACCGGTGCTCTCCAACATTCAGGTGAGAAAAGTAAACACCACAATTACGATTACAATCCCGGCTGAGATTAGTCTGGACCATTTGAAGTATACCCTCATTGATTCAAGTGGCAGGATCCTGGATAAAGGTTCTATCGATCAGCTGGTTATGGAAAAGGAATACGATGAGTTGCCCCCGGGCGCTTATTTTATGACTATTCGCCAGTCTTCCCAGGTATTGATCACCAGAAAAGTTATTTATTAATAGAAAAGGCATGGTAAATGACCAACCATGCCTTTCCTGTATTGTGCTAATCTTTTAACTCCATAATCTGTCCCAGGCCCTGATTTGATCCCACTCAGGGGTCGGTGCAAATAATTTTTCTCCTTCGATCAGGTATTTTTCCACTACTTCTTCATTCAACTCTACACCTAAACCGGGCTTTTCCGGAACGGTAACATACCCATTTTGTACGATCGGACCATCCAGGCCCGTGACCAGATTCTCCCAATCGGGTTTATCAACTGCATGATGTTCCAGCCAGAGAAAGTTCTCAGTCGCAGCGGCAGAATGTACACAACCTAGGAATGAAATGGGACCGGCGGCGTGATGATGCATAAAACCGATTCCGTGTTTAGAAGCATAGTCTCCAATCCGCTTTGTTTCTAAAATACCTCCTGCGGTATTTGGATCCGGATGCACGATATCTACCGTATGATTCTCGATAATTTTGTCGAAACCACCTTCCAGCCGGTAGATATCCTCTCCTGTCTGGGTTGGAGTAGAAGTCGCCTCGGTAATTTCTCTCCATTGATCCATGAAATGCCAGGGGATAATGTCCTCAATATAGGCCAGATTGTAAGGTTCGGTAGCCCTGGCTATCTTGATTGCTTCATTCACACTGAAATGGCCCCAGTGATCGGTGCCCATAGGAATCTCATAGCCTATCTTGTCCCGCATGATATGCAGATACTCCATCAGCTTCTCCAGTCCTTTTTGGGTAATCTGAACCGCGGTAAACGGGTGCTGGGTTAGATTATAGTTGCGGTATTCATTTGCCCAGGGTTTGAGCGGCCCGTCGGGAGCATTGATCACGGCTCCAGGTATGTCCCGGATCAGGTTTATACCGATATCCATTTTGAGTGCGGTATATCCGGCATCAACCCTGGCTTTCATTCGATCGGCGTATTCATGGGGATCTCTGGACACCGTAGTGTCACAGTAAACTCTGACCTTATCGCGGTATTTACCTCCAAGGAGTTGATAAACCGGTATGTTATAAGCCTTACCGGCTAAATCCCATAGAGCCATTTCAACTCCGGAAACTCCTCCTCCCTGGCGACCATGATGCCCAAATTGGCTGATCTTTTTAAACAGGCGTTCCACATTGCAGGGGTTTTCACCCAGGAGCCGGCTTTTAAGGAAAAGTGCATATTCCTTGGCGGCCCCATCTCTTACATCTCCATGTCCGACAATACCCTGATTCGTGTAGATGCGTACGATTGGCGTGCGGAAAGCGACTTCACCTCCGATTTCTGCAATCCGCATATCAGTGATCTTCAACTCAGATGGAGCGGAGTTTCTGCTCACTTTCTGAGTAACATATTCGAGGCGTTCCTGGATATCGTTGGTTGGAAATGCAGCGAGGCTTAAGCCGCCCAATGTGGCCTTTTGCATAAAAGACCTGCGGTCGTTTTCGCCGGTTTCCTGACCTTGGGATTTTTCCTTCTTCCCGATGTTATTCTTGACCTTCCAGTTCATGATTGTTTGATTTTTATTGTTGCGATAAAGTTAATTTTCAGCGAATGTTTGGCAGTAGGTTACTTCAGAGTCTGACTAAATATACTCTTTTTTGATATCAGGATGCCAAAGTGTAAAATTTTATTTGCGGCTCAAGCTGAACAGAACCAAATAAGGTTTCATGTGGTCACAAACAGGGGAGATCGTGTCTCAGCCCAGCTTTGAGTTGATCATCAGGAATGATAATTTGTTGGGAATATTTTTCTAGTGACTCCAGATTATTCCTGTTAAAATGGTTCTGAATGTCAGTAATTAATTCCGATTTCAGTAAAACGTTGTGATTGGGATAACTAGGTATTTTTTTTCATCTTTGTTCCTGTTCCGGTCGGGATATTTATGATTTTACCAATTTATTTTTAAGCTATTATTGATCGGAATTTTCAATATTTTCTCAAAACAAAATTACTTTGGATCCGATTCGAATTGTGTTGATAAATATCCACGGATTGATTAAAAGTTCGGGACTTGAAATAGGCAGGGATGCAGATAATGGAGGGCAGACCCGTTATGTGTATGAATTGGCCGAATATCTTTCCAGACATCCGGAAGTAAAACAAGTTCATTTATTCACCCGATTAATCGATGATCCCAAATTAGATCCTTCGTACTCCCTGCCGGTAGAAATCATAAACGATAAACTCGACATACGTCGAATTCCATTTGCCGGGAAGAAATACCGTATGAAAGAAGAATTATGGGATCATCTCGATGAGTTTGTTGGAAATTCAATTAAATACCTGAAGGAGAATGATATCATCCCCAATTGGATACACAGTCACTATGGGGATGCCGGCTATGCTGCATGTGAATTATCAACCCTCTTGAAGTTGCCCTTTGCGCATACCGGACACTCGCTTGGAATTGCTAAGAAAAATAAAGTTCGCGCATTGGGTCTGACTGACGAAGAAGGAGAACGTAAATTCAAATTCTCTAAGCGGCTGAGAGCGGAAAACCGCACCATAGAGGCCTCAAGTTTTATTATAACCTCCACAACGCAGGAAATCGAAACATATAAATTGTATGATTCATTTAAGCAAGGCAATTTTAAAACGCTGGCTCCCGGCGTAGATACGGAAAAATTTACACCATACTATCAGACGAACCTTCCCGGAGAAGATGTAGAAGCGGAGATCCAACGGAAATATTGGGTGGGTGAGTATATTGAGAAATTTCTTTCCCAACCTCATAAACCTTGTATTCTGGCATTGTCAAGGCCGGACAGAAGAAAGAATCTTCATACACTGATTGACGTTTTTGGAAAAGATAAAGAACTCCAGTCTCTTGCCAATCTGGTTATTTTTGCCGGCATCAGGAAGGACATTGAAAAAATGGCGGAAAATGAAAGGGAGGTTTTGGTACAGATCTTACTCCAGATGGATAAGTATGATCTATACGGAAGGTTAGCGATCCCCAAAAAGCATGATGTCGAAAATGAGGTAGCTACCATTTACCGGTATTGCGCGGAAAAAAGAGGGGTATTTGCAAACCTGACCTTGCACGAAAACTTTGGTTTAACCCTTATTGAGTCCGCCAGTTGCGGACTACCTGTCGTTTCTACCAAGAATGGAGGGCCGTCAGAGATCATCCCCAAATGTAAAAATGGTATTTTGGTAGACCCACTCAATTTTACTGAAATCAAAAATGCCATAATCAAGATCATGACAGATGAGCAACTTTGGCGGGATTATTCAGATTCGGGAATATTAAATACTCAGAAATATTATAGTTGGGAGAGGCATGTAAATCAATATATGCAGTGGGTGGAGATCGCTTTACAAACTTTTGATAAAATTAGAGATGGGATGCCAACGGATGTGCGCATGAAAAATGCCAAAAAATTATTGGTTAGCGACATCGATGGAACTATGATCAGCGATGAATTGGACGATCCTGGTTTGAAGGATTTGCGGGAAGTGCTGGATAACCGTGGCAACGAATTTGCTCTGGCCTATGCCTCGGGAAGATCAGTAAGGTTAGTCAGGGAAGTAATTCTGTCACACCGGTTACCGAGGCCGGATTTCTTGATTTGTGCTGTGGGGTCACAGATCTACTACCGCAGAGGTGACGAATATTTTATCGATAAAGGGTGGAGCCGTTATTTGGATCGAAATTGGAAACGGGACGAGATTAAAAAACGCCTGGATCACCTCCAATTCCTGGAATTGCAGGAAGCGGAAGGTCAAAATCCACATAAAATTTCCTATTATCTGAAAGACAAGATCTGGAAGCCGGACCAGGTTGATACCATTTTAGGTAAATTTCGAAATCAGGTGTCGGTAATCATGTCACATGATCGATTCCTGGATATTTTACCCCGGCGGGCTTCGAAAGGAAAGGCACTAAGATATATCTGTAAAAAATGGTCTATACCATATTCCAAGTTATATACGGCTGGAGATTCCGGTAATGATCATGATATGCTGGAGGGATCTGGTAATGCAATTATCGTAGGAAATTCTGCACCGGAACTTGATCATCTGAAGCCTGCCAAAAATCTTTACCGTGCAGAAAGTTTTGCGGCTGCCGGCGTACTCGAAGGCCTGAAACATTTCGGAGCAGTTGATTAAAAAATCATGGCAGAATTATTGTGACTGAATTTCTACCATAGTCCCAAACTATATGCAATATCCTCAGGTTTTTGTTTTATTTATTATTTTCCCCTCTTTTTTGAGAACATACTTCAAATCAAACGCACATGTATGCTGGTGCCGGATACAGTGAATGGGAAATTGGTGATATTGATGTCTTTCAGCATGATGGAATTTATCATTTATTTCATTTAATAATACCCAACCACGATTATATAGCTCATGCCATTTCCAACGATGGGGTTAGTTGGAAAAGAGTGAACAATGCCTTGTTTGTCGGTCACCCCGGAGCATGGGATGATGATATGCTGTGGACGATGCACGCCGCTGAATATCAGGATAAGTTTTATTTGTTTTATACCGGATTAAGTCTCAAAGACAAAGGGTCAATGCAAAAAATCGGTATCGCGGTCAGTGATGATCTGATGGAGTGGACCAAGGTGACGGATGAGCGATTCCCGGCCAGGTCACAAGCTCCATACTATGAAGATCTGAAGAATAATCCGCGGCAGTGGTTGAGTTTTCGAGATCCATTCTATTATACCGAAAATGGCCGGCATTTTCTCTTTGTCTGCGCACGTGCCTCCGAGGGGCCTTTTTCGCGCCGCGGTTGTGTAGCTACCCTGGAATTATTTGAAGATAAATTAGTAAGCCTCCCTCCGATTTTATATCCGCGCATGTACGATGATGTCGAATGTCCGTGTGTATTCAAGATTCGGGACAAGTATTATTTAATTGGTTCAATCCGGGAAGATATCAAAGTAAGGTATTGGTTTAGTGAAGATTTATTAGGTGAGTACCATTCCTTCCATTCAGATGTATTAATACCCAAGGGAAATTATGCCGCCCGGGTAGTGAAGGACAACGGTCATTGGCTCATATTTAACTTTTACTATATGGGTAATAGCGTTCACATCAAGAGGGTGTTACCACCACCCAAACAATTGGCTGTGGATGATGATGGACGTTTATTCTTAAAAAGCTACTACCGGTGGGACCAAATGGTGACCTCGACTTTAGAACAGGATGAATTTGCGGAGCCAAGGAAGTTGTTGGAGAACCCTACCTCAGACCTACAGATACTTGCCGACGGCTGGATGCTGCATAACCGCAGTGGTTATGAATTATTCTACCTTGAAAGTGCAACGCCAAGTTACATATGGGAGGGCCGCATCAGAGTAGTTGGACTGGGCAAATGTGGTTTGATGTGCGATCTGGATGAGGAGGGTAATGGATATTTTATTCCATTTGATGTTGTCAACGGGTTTGTGACCATCCGAAAATGGGGGACGAACCCGGATAATCTCAAAGAAGACTTTGTTTTTGGTGACCTGCAATCCAATTTGTTTAAGGTTAGGGATGATCTTTCTTTCGATTTCCGGTTGATCCGTTATGGGCACTATTTTGAATTGTCCGTCAATGGAGTGGTTCGTCTTACCTTGATAGATTATTCTTTTCATGCCGCAGGCTTCGGACTTTATTCTGCGTCGAGTGAAATTTATTTAAGCAAAAGTACCCTGAAGTCTCTTCCGGAACCTATTGTCGAATACTCTCACCCCGAGAGTGCCGAAGGATTGAAAGATTAGAGATTTATTGCCGGATTAATTTTGCCGTAAATAATTTCTTATTCGTTAATACCTGAACGCTATAGATGCCGGAGGGTAGGGGAGCTGCAATCCTTAACATTATTCTGTTATGATTTTGAATATGAGTGATATCAATTGGAATACCATTGACATCAAACACCTTGACCTCTTTCACCCGAAGCGGATCTTCCAGTTCAAAATAGAAGCTTTGGTCATCCCCGATTAAA
>JAGQWZ010000571.1 GCA_020436835.1 Saprospiraceae bacterium
AAAATTACAATTGACATTCCATTTTGGTCTCAAAGCAATGACCAAAGCCGGGAATTGGTCGTCTTTCACGAATTGGGACATTGTTATCTGAACCGGGAACATCTGAATACCGCTTTTTCCAATGGCATTTGCCGCAGTATTATGCGAAGTGGTGACTGCTGTTGCCAGGATGCCTACAACGATAGAAACCGCAGTTACTACCTCGACGAACTGTTTAGTTTGTCAAATGACTAATTGCTAATAATCCCGGCAATTCATAAATATTGCTTTGGCATTTTTTTCATCAGCAACTATGGCAAAAAAATCCTCGAGATAATTTTTGCATGCTCTATTTTCTTTCTCATCGGAAAGGATTTTATCCACTAGTGAAAAAACTTGCTCTTTTTTACCGCGAAAGAAAATGCACATTTCCAATACTTCCTCCTGCGATTGACATGGGCCCAAATAGATCCGATCGGTCACCGACTTAATGGGAAGACTTTCGTTTGGGACAGCATAAGTAGCATGTACAAGCCCGGAGTAATCAAAGTCATAAGGAATCGGATAACACGTCCTATCCTTTTCCACTTTCACGATCTCCAGATTATGTTTGTTAAGCACCTTCCAGTCGGTGTTGCCAATCATAAATTGAAACATGCTAAATAGAATATAAGCCTTACGATCAAGTTGTGTCACCTTGAAAAAAGAGCCTTCGTATATTTCTCCATCCAACCGGTCTGCCAGTTGATCTTCATGTTCGATCAGGAATCCGTCGAAGTTGACCGGTTTTCTTTTACCTGTTATGTCGATATAATTCAAAGTCGTCTTACAAACATTAAAACTTCTATCTGTTAATAAATTATATATATCGTATATAAGATATTCAAGCTCTACATAGGTTTCTGATAGATGATTAAAGGCGCAGCAATTCACGACTTTCAAGGTTGGGTAATCGCGCCATTTATTTTCAGCCAAATAGGTTTTCGTAAACCGTAATTTGGTGGGTGGCATGTAACAAATATTTTTGCGCATGTTTCCCCTGGACCGGATTTCACCATCAACATCGATAACTTCTTTATTGGTTGTGTTGATATGGATGTGAGCTGGTTGGTATTTGTCCTTTTTCCTTAGCAGTCCTCGAAAATCGGTCTCCACAAACAATTCAAGACTATCATAGGAACTAATATAGTCGAAAAGACTCTTTTGCTGACCTGAGCTCAGGCCGGGATAAATAAATAGCAGGCAAACAACAAATTGCAGTGTCCAGCGGGTATTTTTTACTTGAGGTTCCAGTTTTTCCATAAACTTGTATTGCTACGAATATAATGGTTCAGCGTGTCGCGATCAACAACACCTACCATCTTTTCCGTACTATATACAGGAATAATGGAATATCCCTTCTGCTGAAACAAGTGGAAGACCTCCTTGAGACGCCAGCTCTGTGATATTGGCTCGTAACTTGGACTGACATATTCACGTACCGAGGACCCGATATCTTGCTTTTTTATCGCCTCTTCTATAAACTCCTGGTGTAATACTCCTTGCATTGCCCCCCATTGATCAACCACAATAAAATCTTTCTCCTGGCCCTGATCATGTAATTGAATCACGTGCGACATGGGTTCATCAATGTAGATTGCGGTAAAGTCAGATCTCAATACGTCACTGACTGACTGAGTCTGCAGCAGGTACTCAGCTAGTACCATTTGATATTCTCCGGCAGCAGAGACGAAAACAAACAATCCAATAAGTGATAAAATGAAGTCACCCCGTTGAACACCCCAGATAAAAAATAAAATCGCGATAATTTGCCCCAGGATGCTTGCCCATCTGGTTGCCCTCTTACGACCTAACTTTAATGACAATAAAGCCCGGAAGATCCGTCCTCCATCCATGGGAAAAGCCGGGATCAGATTGAATAAAATCAGGACAGCATTTAATACAAAGAGGGTAGGAAAGAAATTCGGTCCATAGTCAAATACCCTTTGCGGATCACCTACCGGCATTACCCCCTGTTGCGTAAAAAGTGTGAGAATGATGCCAAGGATTAAAGCGATGCCGAAATTTACCGCCGGCCCAGCAATAGCTATTAGAAATTCTTCTTTCGGTTTGTCAGGCATCTGCAGTAAACGAGCCACACCTCCAATGGGAGAAATGATGATATCTTTGGTTTGCACGCCAAACCGCCTCGCTGTCAGAGCATGGCCCAGTTCATGCAGAACAACGCAGACAAAAAGTACCAGTGCGAATAAGCACAACCTGGCTATGCCAATCGTCGTCATACCGGATTTGTTGCCAATATAAGCGATCCAGAGAAAGAAAAAACCAAAGGTCCAATGTACTTTGATCGGGATATTGAAGACACGTAAGATGTGGTATGAAAGGCCTAACATTCTAAGAACTTAAACAATGGAAGGGGGATAAAGAATTCCATTCAGGATATTCCTTGAGATCACCAATTTTTGAATTTCCGAAGTTCCCTCGTAAATCTGCGTAATTTTAGCATCCCGCATCATCCGTTCCACCTGGTACTCTCTGACAAAGCCATAACCTCCATGAATCTGAACGGCTTCGACTGTATGTTTCATCGCAATGTCGGCGGCAAAGCGCTTTGCCATAGAACTTGCCATGTCGTAGTCTTTCTTTTGGTCCTTTAAAACTGCGGCGCGATGCACCATCATTCTGGCTGCTTCGATCTCCGTAGCCATTTCTGCCAGTTTAAAAGATATCGCCTGATACTTTGAAATCGTTTTGCCAAATGCCTCTCTTTGTTTTGAATAATCCAAGGCCAGCCTGAAGGCCCCCTCGGCTATACCCACCGCCTGGGCTGCAATGCCAATCCGACCACCTGCCAGTGTTTTCATGGCAAACTTAAATCCGAATCCGTCATCACCGATACGGTTTTCTTTCGGCACCTTAACGTCTGTATAGGTTATCGATACGGTATCCGAGGCCCGGATACCCATTTTATCTTCCTTGGGGCCTATGCTAACGCCTTCCCAATCCGGTTCAACAATAAAGGCATTGATCCCATGATGAGCTTGATCGGGATGAGATTGGGCTATCACTATCTGCAGACCGCTGGTAGATCCATTGGTGATCCAGTTTTTAGTGCCATTAAGCAAATAGAAGTCTCCCTGATCAATCGCCTTTGTCTTTTGACTCGTGGCGTCGCTCCCTGCTTCCGGTTCCGACAGGCAAAAAGATCCCGTGTACAGACCTGATGCCAGCGGGCGGAGATATTTTTCTTTCTGTGCATCCGATCCATACTGTTCCAATCCCCAGCATACCAGCGAATTATTGACTGACATAATCACACCCGCTACGGGATCAACCTTTGAAATCTCCTCCATCGCCAGTACATAGGACAAGGTATCCATTCCGCCGCCTCCATACTTGGGTGAAGTCATCATACCCAGGAATCCCATAGTACCCATCTCTTTGACCTCCTCAGTTGGAAACCGCATTTCCCGGTCGCGATCAATCACTCCTGGCAGTAACTCCTTCTCAGCAAAAGTTTTCGCTGCCTCTTGGACACCCAGTTGTTCTTCAGAGAGTTGAAAATACATAGACTATTAGCTCATTTGTAAAGGACAAATTAAGAATTAATGATAAAAACAACTGATCATTGATTTGGTTGGAGTATGTATTTAAACGACGATTTAGTACAAAAGAGAAAGAGGCAACGGTCGTTACCATTGCCTCTATCAACTTTTATGAAAAAGATATCAAGCGTCTGTATTACAATTCAGTAGTGGGGCATACGTAGTCTGATAATTTCACTTTGCCTTCCTGCTTAATGGCCTCCATTCCTCCTCTCACATCAACCAGATTATTAAATCCTCTGGCCTTAAGAATCGAGATGAAGGTCAATGACCGGTAGCCGGTGTTGCACTGGATGTATTGAGTTTTGGTCTTACTTACTCTGGCCATGGTTTCGTTAATATAATCGAGCGGAGCATTGACAGCACCCAGCACATGTTCGCTGTTAAACTCACTGGCACGTCGAACATCAATGACACTTTCCTTATCAACAGATGCTAATTCACTTACGTCAATGGTTTCCACGGTATCCAGTTCACGCCCCTCTCTCTTCCATGCCTCAATACCCCCTTCAAGATAACCCAGCGATTGGTCATATCCCACCCGGGCAAGGCGAGTGACTACTTCCTCTTCCGTACCAGGATCAGCGACAAACAATATCTTCTGCTGGACATCCGGAATCAGCGTACCGACCCAGGAGGCAAAACTTCCATCCAATCCGATAAAGATCGAATTTGGCACAAATCCATTTCGGAATTCATCTTTTGACCGGGTATCCAGTATTACAGCATCTGTTTCATTTGCCACAGTCTCAAATACCCGGGGACTCATTGCTTTAACTCCCCTTTCCAGTACCTCATCAATGCTGTCATATCCCTGAATGTTTAACAATACATTTTGCGGGAAATATCCTGGAGGTGGCGTCAATCCGGTCAGTACCTCCTTAATGAACTCCTCTTTGGATAGTTCAGGATTGAGGGCATAGTTAGTCTTCTTTTGATTGCCCAGTGTATCGGTAGTTTCTGAACTCATCTTTTTCCCACAGGCACTCCCAGCACCATGGGCAGGATACACTATGATATCATCCGCCAACGGCATGATCTTGTTCCTTAAAGAGTCATACAAATGAGCAGCTAATTTATCCTGGGTCAAATCGGCAATAACCTTCTGAGCCAGATCCGGACGGCCTACATCTCCTATAAATAGTGTGTCTCCAGTAAAAAGTCCAATTTCCTTACCTGATTCATCTCTTAGTAGATAACAACTGCTTTCCATCGTGTGGCCTGGCGTATGCAGTACTTCGAAAGTTACATCACCTACCTTAAAGATTTGTCCGTCCTCCGCTACAATCTTTTCAAATCCTGTTTCCATCTGGGTTGGTCCATAAACTATCTTTGCTCCGGTCTTGGATGCAAGATCCTTATGACCAGAAACAAAATCAGCATGGAAATGAGTTTCGAATATATATTTGATTTTTGCACCATCCTTTTCAGCCCTTTTAATGTAGGGTTCGACCTCTCTCAATGGATCGATAATGGCCACTTCACCTTTTGATTCAATATAATATGCCGCTTCGGCGAGACATCCTGTATAGATTTGTTCTAACTGCATAATTGACCTATTTTTTTTAATTCTTAACAAATGATTCCTATCCTTAAAAATTTGGTTTTACTGATTCAGACCTACATTGAGAAAAAATTTTGGACACCTGGATCGACACTTATTCATCGTAGTACTCAATCAATAAAGATTCATAAAACATATTTCAAAAGAAATGATCACCTCAGGTTGAAGCAAATGATTTTAGTCAACCTTTGGAGGAATTAATCATGATCAAAAATAAATAGGATTGAAAAAATCGTGGGTGAGCGAGATCACAGATAAATTACCTAAATCTCTACCATAGGGCACTCTACCAGGTTGTACATGCCTGTAAGTCTTTTACAGAATTATAATGCAATTCCGCATGGGCAAAGAGTTCGGGGAGGGCAGATTATTGTGCAGGATCTCCTTCCTGGTCATCAAAATCTCCTCTCAGTATACGGTATCTTTTTCTGGCTTCGACCGCCAGGGTACTATTGCTAAAATCGATAAATAGCCTCTCATAGAGGGACTTTGCTTTTTCCAGATCCTTCAGATTGGTCTCATATAATTGAGCTAAGGCAAATAATGCATTGTCTGCGCGTATCTCTTCCAAATGATTATCAAGAATCTTCTGGTACATCTCAGCAGCTTTTGCATATTCATGTTTTTGGGTATACATTTTGGCCTTCAGGTACAGAATATCGTCGGCAAGAGAGTGTTCTGGAAATTCGGATTCGATCTGATTCCATAATTTCTCTGCATCATCATATTTATTTTGAAAGACCAGAAGTTCTGATTGACTATACAACTCCAGCGGAACTGTCGTCGTGTCAAGACCCATATTGTCCATGATAAAAACACTCAAATCAAGCGCATCATTCGCGATCAGCTTTGAAGTAGACGCTTTTAATACATCAAATTGAGTTTGAGCCCATTGAAAATCACCGACATAGTAGGAAAGCTTGGCGTTCTTAAATCTGGCTGTCTGACCAATTAAATCCTCCTTGAATTCTTTATCTACTTGTGAATAAAGCAAAGTTGATTCCCATCGATCCCCATGCATTAGATAATAATCTGCCAATTGAATCTTACCGGTAGCTTTCAGGTACTGATTAACTCCGGGAAGTGCGACCATCTCTTCAAGCAAGGATATCGCTTTTTCCAAATCATTAAGATAGAAAGCCTGAAGGGATGCCAGGTCCAGAATCATGTTGGCCGTATTTTTATTCCGACCAAATTCATTTAGAAACTCTTCGTACTCCAATACCAGATTAAGCAAATCATCCCGGTTGTAATCGAATGCCTCAGTGATCTTCCTTCTCTTGGTGTAAAGCAATTCTTTTTTTGCATCAAGGTAGAACGTCGAGGTATGATCCTTACTCTCGACGAGGTACTCAAAGGCATCTATCGCCACATCATATTCTTTTGCATTAACTGCCATGTTAGCCAATTCATAAACTCTCGTACCGTTCTCTCTCAATCTGCGATCGAGTGCCTTGACCTGCCTAAACGCATTTTTGTAATCCTTATTCTGAATAAAGACCCAGCTCAAAAGCTCAGAATAGAGAATGTTTTCCTGATTGGTCTGCAATCGCTCGTACAATTGGTTTTGGAGCTCGTGCCAGTCATCACCGGAAAGATATCGCTCCAGTAGTAGTTTGACATTATCGATCCGGGATGTTTCATTTTCCATGGCATTGAGAAAATAGTGGATCATCTTCTCGGTGTCATGTTTGCGACGGTATAGATCACCTAGATTATAAGAAAATATAATATCATCCTTCAACAATTTAGCTCCTCTTTCATACGTCTTGATCGCCAGATCAAATTTATTCATGTTCACAAATTCATTACCCAACTTCACCACGTCCAATCGGTCTGTAGGCATTTTCTTTATTGCTTCTTCATAAAGTTTTTCAGCCTCATCATCCTTAAACTGGGCTTCCAGAATTTTTCCCTGGGTCACATAAAGCGTAAGATTTTGTGGTTCCTTCTTTAAACGGTTTTTCACGACCTTCTCGCTTTCCTCAAATGCCTCCATCGCCAACATACTCTCGATGTACTTATCGAAATAAAAGGTGCTACGAGGATCTTTCTCGTAAAGCTCTTTAAATAGCGAAGCAGCTTTCTCAAACTCTCCGGTTTCGAAATACTGCATAGCCAAACGAGAGGTTTGACCAAAACCGTCATTCCAAAAGAAACAAAGAGTCAATATGAAAAGTAATCGCAAGTATTTCATCTGTTAGCCGTGTGTTTGTTCAAATATAACGCATTTTGACCTTCAGGTGTTGGATTCAGAAGTACCAGTATTGCTCATTTCTGAAAACGTGAGTTACCTTCTGGGTCCTTTTGCTCACCCAAACCGGGTCAAATCATAGGCTTTTACCGTACAGACATTTGTTGAAACCCCTGATCGGATCCACCCTTCATCAGTGATTTTATGATCGTGGCAGAAAATTTGGTACCAAAGAACTTGTACCGCTCCTTACCACTATCAAAATTGATCAAATGAAGTTTATAAAGTGGATCATTGCCATACCGTTGTATTTGTTCACTCCCGTTGTTTTTGGTCAGACTTACTATGTAGCGACCTCCGGGAGTGACATGACGGGAGATGGAAGTGCTCAGCATCCCTGGGCAAGTATTACCTATGCGCTTGATCAGGTGTCCGATGGCAGTCTGATCCTGGTAAAACCCGGTTTATACACCGGGCGGGTAAGGATGCGAGGTTCATTTACTGCCGGTGTGGAAGTTCGCTCCGAACTACCCTACCAGGCTCAAATGCGTCACAATCAACCGGTTTTCACATTTTATGAGGATGCCCGTGGTTGTCATGGAATCACCCTTTCTGGTTTCGATATTGCACACAGTGGCAGCGGAGCGGGAGCCCTGGTTGTCCATATTGAAGGTGGAGGTAACGGTTCAGTTTATGACATCTCGGTAGTGAATAATGTCATCCACGACAGTTATAATAATGACCTATTAAAGATCAACAATTCTTGCCATGATATAATGGTAAAAGGAAATATGTTTTACAATCAAAATGGATCGGATGAACATATCGATATCAATAGCGTCAACCAGGTAAGAGTGACAGAGAACATTTTCTTTAATGACTTTTCCGGAAGTGGCCGCACAAATGCCAATAATACCAGTAGCTTCATTGTAATTAAAGATAGCAATGGATCAGAAGATATGTACGAGGGTGCACAGAATATAAATGTGGACAAAAATATTTTTCTTAATTGGGAAGGTAGTTCAGGAAGCAATTTCATCTTGTGCGGTGAAGACGGTCAGTCGTTCTATGAGGCCGTTGATGTCATGATCGAAAACAACCTTCTCCTGGGAAATTCCGGCAATGTAATGCGTGCGGCATTTGGATCCAAAGGATGTAAGGATATTGTGTTTAGAAATAACACCATTGCAGGAGATCTCCCCAGTCTGGCTTATGCATTCCGTCTCAACACTGAAGGTGCTAACTTACCTAATGACAACATTCGATTTTACAACAATATATGGTCCGATCAAACTGGAAGTATGGGATCCTCTTTTGGTGGGGCCAATGACTTTTCCGACACGCCGTCCGGAGAAACCTCCAACTGGGAACTCGATAATAATTTATACTGGAATGGATCGAACCCGGTGCCGAATGATGTATCTGAATTGATCAACTACACGGATGATATAAACCGTTTGGTCGGAGATCCATTGCTACCTGTGACTTCGGGCATCATAATTCCGCGATGGGTCGCAGGTATGCTGCAATTTGCTGATGGATCATCTTCAATCAAACAGGTCTTTAATAAGCTGGTTGCTGACTATGCCGTTCCCGGTCCGGAAAGTGTGTTAAAAGATGCTGCAAACGTTTCCAATGCTCCAACTGAAGATATTTTGGGGAATGCCCGGACCAATCCCGATATAGGTGCTTTGGAGATTTCTTTCAGTTGTGCGTCCATTGAAGTTAATCAGTGGATTGGTACTACGGGTGACTGGCACGACTCATCATCAAACTGGTCCTTAAGCCGTCTGCCTCAAGCTTGTGATACCGTGATTATTCCTGCCGGTGCCGTAGTTCAGGTTTCCGCTGGAAATTTAGCCCAGGCTTACACCCTGGAGGTGGCAGCTAATGCAACACTTGATGTGGATGAGATGGCCATACTTGAGGTGAAAATTCCCTGATAATGCAACATTGAAATGGTAAATCATGTCTTAGATCGGCTTTGTACCAGGAGTGAATACGGATTCGTAGCTAAGAGCTGACTCCCGTTCACAAAATGTAACCATACCTTTTCCTCCGCCTCCAGATACTCTATCAGATCAACCAGATCCGTTTCACCAAAGAGATATTTGAGTATTTCGTGATCTCCTGCCAGCAGCTGGATAGCATCACCATCGTTTCCGTACTCATATCTGCCTTTTCTCCAAATAGACTGATGAGATCTCACCTCTGCTATAGTCCTTAGCAAAATCGAACTGTAAAGCAGCGAATGAAATTGATGACCGGTCAAATGCAATTGAAATCCTCCACAGGTTTGATCAGACCATTTGTCGAATTTTGGTTTGAAAAATAACGGCCGCAAAAAAATACCTTCCCTCAGGAAATTATACGGCTTTACCTGCTTTTCCACATTTTCTCTGATCCTTAACAGTACATTCCATTCCAAAAACGGAGCGCCAACCAGTTTAAACGGTAACGTAGTGCCCCTTCCTTCACTGAGAATCGTTCCTTCGACTAAGCACTGACCGGAATAAAGAAGACAGGTCTCTACATCTGGAATGTTTGGAGAGGGTTGAATTGGAAAGGTATCTCGAGTGCCTTTGATCACCTCCAGATCAATTTGATGATTGTGCAAGTGATTGAACAATGCTGCAATTTCACCGATTGACAACCCATAGCGATGTGGTAACTTTTCAGGACCGATAAAAGATGAAAAGCAAGGTAACATCATACTACCTTCGACTTGCCTGCCCGTGGGATTAGTATGATCTAAAAAGATGACTTTAATGGAGAGGCCATTCTCGGTGATGGTTTCAAACAGGTACTTAATCGTAGATAGATAGGTATAGTACCGCGATCCGACATCTTGTACATCCACGATCATTACATCCAGTCCAGTTAAATCCTCTTTTTGAATTCTAAGCGACCGGTCCTTGTTACTCTGATAAAGGGATCTGAAGGTAGATCCGGGAGCAATCTGCCGATAGGAAGCAACCGAATCAAGTGGTATCTGATCCTGCAATTCACCAAATAACCCATGCTCCGGAATAAAGATTGACTTAAGAACCCTTCTATGGGAGAGCACCTCAAAAAGATACTTCTTGTGCAGGAAGGAATAAGAAATCTGATTGCTTAGAAGACCGACCCTGCCTTCAAAAAGCACTGGGTCTTTTCGTGCGATAAGATTTTCCAGGGAACTACCTTCGTTCATGATCAAAAAAGGTAGCAGAAATTCGTAAGATCAGAAAACTTTAATGGTTCGATTAGAAAGCAAATTCAGCAAAGTTGATATCTGGATACGAGCTCAACAAAATCCGCACTGGATAGTAGTCCAACCACTTTGCCCTGATCGACAACTACCAGATGGTGAATTTCTTTTTTGCGCATCAGATCTGCCGCTGTCTTGACGCTTGTATGAGGAGGAATCACCCACACTCTCTGCGTCATCACTTGTCTTACCGAAACGTTGTCGTCATAAACGCCAGCCACATCCCGGTAGGTTACAATACCCTTTATTTTGATCTCATCTTCAGTTACCTCAACTACGGGCAAAGCGCTGAAGCCTTTCATCTGCATCAGGTCGCGTACTCTCGCTATATCAGCTTCAATGGTACAGCTGGTGACGGGACTACTCATAATATTTTTTACTTGCATGGCTCTTCAAAAAAGGTATTAACAATAAAGGACCTACACTGCCTTCTTAAATCTAAATTGAAAGATATCCTGCATTTGCTTCATGATTTGCATCATCCTTTAACCTGATCTTAGTTTTTCAAATTCCGCAGGTCTTGATAAACATTGTATGGCTTTTTACCGGATCCTGCGTACTTTTGTCCTGGCTCTATTACATAAGAGATTATTTTTTTATTATCCGGGTACTACAGCAATTTCATTTTGCTCTATGGATAGGATCGCGAATAGTACTCAATCACAATAATATATATACATGACTGTAAGCCGAACTTTTGGGCCTGGCATTGATGATGCTGACCAGGTAATCGATGATTCGAAAGTAATTCAGTACATCTATCTCAAATTAGCCGCTTTGGGCTATACCGATTATAGGGAAGGGGAGATCTCCCAATTGTTAGACATTGCGAAGCCACTTTTAAATAATTATAAAGAAAAAGCGCGATTGCTCAGCAGTCACCTTTCTCCGATTGGAAGCCGCATACAAGCTTATTTAAGTGATTTCTTAAAGGACTATACGACACCCGAAAAGGTCTTTTTACCGGAACATCCTTTCTTACTGGACCGGCATGGATTGGCCAGGATTTTGTCCATTCCTCCGGAATCTGATAGATATGAAACCGATATTGTCAAGTCCTATCGCACAGCCCAGGGTATCCTGCACAACCCTAAGGCAGACCGCAGGACAACGAAAGGTGTTTTTCATGTCTGTGAGGGCGGACTTCCAATTCCTGATGATAAGAAGGCTGTTCCCAAGATCACCTTTAGCCGTTTACTGGAAGCTGCTCTTGATCCTCCAAAAGAATTACTAACCCTACCTTTTACAGCAAACCAAAAGGAAAAAGCGCAATTATTCGTCGGCCTCCTTTTAAGACCCATCGTCGTTCCGGAGGTGCCAGGTGTCATGCAGGAGAAATCTATGGAAATCCGCTTTTTTGCTCCCGGCAGTCTGGTAAGTAACCTTGATTTTGTCGAATCTATTTTTGGTAATGCCGGAGACCCGCACCTGCCCGAAAATGATGCAGCACTTGACGTCGAGGGCTGGACCGGACATACCGGATGTGTGATTCTGGCACCCCATCTGATCAATCTGCGAAAGAAAGATCTCGGATTACCTCATTATGATGACGCTACGGACCGGCAGCGAAAAGATGATATGTGCTGGAGAGATGCCAATGAAAAATACAACGACGGTGGTGCATTTAAGATCACGGCCCGTGACGAGCGCGGTGTTATTGTGACATTGATTGCGGACAATTATTTTGGCTATTGCAAGAAAGAGGTAAAAACCCAGATCAGTTATTCTGCCAATCTCTTTGGTCTATGTGAAGAAGAGCATGCCGGTGGCGCCATTGCATTTCCCAGTTACGACCTTGGTGAAGAATTTCAACAAGATGAGGGGTTAAGAGGCAACGATGTGACCTTCAGAGAAATCCTGGAAAAATACCGGGATATCATGGACCTTCAGGTGGAAGGTTATGGCATCGACAAGAAGTTTCCTGATGTCTACTACCTTCCAGAAAATGCGCATTTCAAATTAATTGGTCAAACGATACGATGGGAATCCAAAGGGATGGAACGAACAATAAAATTATTGCCAAATAAACATTACGTTCTGCCATCCGGATTTAAGGTCGAAATGAAAAAGCATATCGCCGGATCAAAATGGCGTTTAATTGGGACCATGGCCGAAGGAACCCTTTGCCACAAACCCTGCACTGTTTCAGGTGGCGGTAAGTCAGAAATATCCAAGTCAATCCAGGATGCCATGATAGAAGGCACGGTCATCGTCGCCGATATTAAAAAGGATTTTGATGCCGTAGATGCGATCCTGGCCAAAGATTTCTCCGGACGATGGAGCCGGCCCTTTGCTGATCCCCGGTCTTCCCGGCCAATTTTAAGCCCGGAACGTTCATTGGGGTCGGTGATAAAATTACTCACTCCTTCTGCCGACTATTCAGAAGACTACAATAATTGGTTGGCCTCCATACCTCAGAGAATTAAAGACCTGATCTATATAATCAAAAGAAATTATAATCACGAGTGGGATGAAAAATGGCGGGAATATTTTTCAGTCGACCGCATCAATGGACGGCCGGGAAATGAATTGAAATTCAAAACAAGAAAATTGCAATCTTTCTATCTGCGGGTGGGCCACGATCCGGACAACTCATGGCGAATTTTTCAGCTCCGGAAGGACTTTGCAGCAGCTCAAAAGGTCCAGTTTGAAGATGATATCACCGCCTCCATAGTATTGGATGCAAATCGATTAAAATATTTGAATCCTGATTATCCAAATAAAAGTGTCAAACTGGTCAAAAACTGTGAAGCAAGATTATTTCAAAGACCGGATGATTGCGTTCATAAAGGATATGATCGTCAGGCTGAGCTGGATTTGTCCAGTCCCCATTCTTTCATTTCAAATTTTGAACCCTTAACCCGAACAAAAGTCACTGAAATAAAAGAAGACACAATAGAATTTGAGGACTACACGGATCCTGTAAAAGATTTGATCGATCATTTTTTAGAGAGTGACCGCCCAAAATATCTGGTGGTGCCTTCAGAGCCTCGATTGATTAATGGCATACCAACCCGAAATCCGCGCTACCTTCAGACCCGACCGGACCTGGTACATCCTGAACAAAGGTACCTGGCTGAGATCCGGACCCGATTTCACCGGAAGATACCGGCAGAGTTACCTTTGTATCTGCCTGTAAATGCAGTTTTGCCTGGTAGAAGAAATAATCCGGCGGATCCGGAAAACAATGTACCTCCCCTGGCGGTCTACAATCCCATTCACTATCAGGAACTTCCTGAATTATTCATTGATTTCATTGCCAGTGTCACCGGCAAGTCACCCTCCACTACCGGTTTTGGATCTGAAGGAGCACTGACAAAGGGACCTTTCAATGCACTGCTTCCTGCAGCCGATCTTAATAATGCCTTCCTCTCCTATGTCCTTACGGAATATGCCGGCTTTTCATCTGCTGCCGGATACATCGGACCCAAATACCGGGTTGATCACGACATAAGTCTTCTTATTCCCGAAATTTGGTGTCGAATGTCTGTTGAAGAACGGGATCCGAAATATTTGATTGAAAATGGATATTTGGAACAGATTCGTGATTTCGAATACAATGGCAGGTTAATTAATGCCAGTTTACTCGGATACCGGATCACCCGCCGGTTTGTGCACCATTTTCTTGGCCGGATCTTCAGTAATCCGGATGCGGTAATGACCGATGATATGCTAGCTCCCGAGCAGCAGGATATGGAGACATTCGTGGCCTCGATAGACAATCTTTCTTTGACTCAGAAGCGGGTTGCTGAAGGATATCTCAAAGATGGTACCTACGAGTCCCTATGTCCGCCATTGCAAGCCCTAATAAAAATAATGATAAATGGTGATTATGAGGGTCAGGATAGACATCATCCAGATATCCGACAGATGTTCACCCGGGAATTTGTCCTGAGTAGTAAATGGTATAAAGATCGTCTGTATATCAAACAGCAGCGAGATATAGAACTTTATTCGAAAAATATTGATTACCTGGAGCACTTTCTCGATAAGCGAAATTTTGCAGAAGCAGCAGAAAAATTGAATGTTAGAGACAGACTTAATCAAGCCCGGTACCAACTCGAAAAAGTGCAGTCGGCTTCCTACCTAAAGCAACTGGAAGGAACTTTTGGTGCAGATCCGCTACAACCGGCAGAAGTAATGGCGTCAGAAAATCATAAATAAAAACGAAACAAATAATTACTATTAGAAGAATAGGAGTGGGTCTTCCACCCTTCTGGAGTGGACTGTAATATTCAAAAATTTAGCCGTGGGTTTGTTTCGATTTTCCTATTTTAATTGAAAATATATAGAATGTCCTTGAAGTCTCTCTTAATTTATCTGCCTGCAGTCATGCTATGTATGGGTTGCCAGTATACGTTATCTGCACAAACTAATCCTGACGGCAAACTTCGGATCATTGCTTTTGGTGCTCATCCAGATGACGCCGAGCTAAAAGCAGGGGGCGTAGCTACTATGTGGGCCGCCCAGGGTCATAAAGTGAAATTTGTCGCCATGACAAATGGAGATATCGGGCATTTTAAAGAAGCAGGAGCCCCTCTGGCCAACCGGAGGAGAGCGGAAGTGGCCGAATGTGCCAGAATATTCGGCATTGAGACCGAAGTTCTGGATATTCATGACGGGGAGTTAATGCCAACCATGGAAAACCGGAGAAAGGTGGCTGATCTAATTCGAGATTGGCAAGCTGATATAGTGTTATGTCACCGGCCGTATGATTATCACCCAGATCATCGATATACAGGAGAACTGGTCCAGGATGCTGCCGTCGTGGTTGTAGCACCTTTCTTCTCAACCAATACGGATCCGACCAAGAAAAATCCGGTATTCATGTTTTATTCGGACGGATTCAAGAAACCTTATCCATTCGACCCGGCCATTGTTGTGGACATAGGATCGGTAGCGGAAAACAAGTGGGACTGCATTGGTGCGATGCCTTCCCAGTTTGCGGATGAACATTCTTGGCAGGCAAGTTATCGGGCGGACATCCCTAAAGATCCGGAAGGCCGGAAAGCCCGTATCCTTGAGCTGGTGCAACGGAGTAATGAAGCGGTAGCCGATCAGTACCGGGATAAATTAATTGAACTGTACGGAGAAGAAAAAGGAAAATCAGTCAAATATGCCGAAGCATTTGAACTTTGTCAATATGGCACTCAATTATCTGTCGAACAACTCAAAGCACTTTTTCCCGGGTTCTAATGTCAACGTTCCATTTCCAGAAAAAAATAGGATTATCGGTTTTCAACCCAACGTATTAACAGAGAGCCACTAACTAAGATGGTCAATAACTCTTTTTAATTTTTGCTGCACGTCAGAAGCAATGGTTCCAAGTTTCTCATTCTGGACCGAAGACATCGACGCAATCGGATCTACTGCCGAAACTTCAATATTCCCATCCGGGTGTTCTTGTACCAAGATATTACAGGGTAAAAAGACACCGATTTTGTTTTCACTTTGAATGGCTTGATAAGCGAATTGAGGATTACAAGCCCCCAGGATCGTATACTTCTCAATATCGACATCGATTTTCTTTTTGAGCGTTTCTTTAATATCCAAAGAAGTGAGAATCCCGAATCCCTCTTTCTTCAATTCTGCGGTTGTAAGCTCTACGACCTGGTCAAAGGTGCGATCTTTCAATATTTTGCTAAAGCAATAACTCATTTCTTTAATTTTTAATTTACTTATTTAATATAAACCTCTATCTGCCAACATGCAGTGAGGAACCAGCATATCCGCAAGGTATGATCCGGAAGAATAATTAATAGTGATAAAAGTCACAATCGGCATCATTACAGAGGAGTCCGCGTAACCGATGATTGTTCATTACTTGTCGATAATCCAA
>JAGQWZ010000572.1 GCA_020436835.1 Saprospiraceae bacterium
TAAATTCTCTCCTGGCGATATTTAAACAAAATCTTAAAGTAAGTCATTTTCTGAATTTAATCGCCATAATTCTCTGTGTGACATTTCTCTATTCTAAACAAGACTAAACAATTATTATGAAAAAATGGATTACAGGAATTCCGTTGATTTTGGCCACAGGCTGGTTAGTGTTAATTTCTTTTTCTTGGGTAAATGGACAGCCTCCGATACCATTTCAATTTTCACCGGAAGACTATTTTCACTACACGGCAAAATATGAAGGGACAAGATTTACCGATGGGCGTCCTATGGTCAGTAAGGATATTCTCGAGCGAATGAAATTGGTGACCATCGAAGAGGCCTGGGCAGTCCTGCATAAATATGGGTATAATTCACAGTTCGATCAGGGTTGGGTAATGACTCATGAAAATCCGGTACTGGTGGGCCGGGCTGTCACTTGTAGTTTTCTTCCATACCGTCCGGATATCGCCGGAATTATTGCCGAAGATGGCAAGAACCGGGATTTTACAGGCAGGGACAAACATTGGGTAATGGATGGACTCATAGAGGATGATGTTTTAGTGGTTGACCTCTTTGGTAAAAAGGTCGGCGCCGGATTTGTCGGTGATAACCTGGCAAATCTCATATACGAAAAAACCGGAACGGGATTGATCGTGGATGGTGGCTGCCGTGATCTTGCCGGAGTCCTTGAACTGTCAGACTTCTATGTATTTAATCGAAATTGGCATCCGACGACCTCAAGTGCATATGATAAATCCATGGTGATGGGCATGAATTTACCCATCAGAATTGGTGAAGCCGTCGTTGTACCTGGCGACGTTGTACTGGGCTTGCGCGAAGGGGTGATCTTTATACCCGCGCATTTGGCGCTTGAAGTAGTGGAAACTTCAGAGATTGTCCGATTGAAAGATGAGTTTGGATTTCAACGCCTACGGGAAGGAGTATATACGGGAGGGCAAATTGACACCAAATGGACGGATTCAATAAGAAATGACTTTATCAAATGGATCGAAGAGAAAAAGATTAACCTCTCGGATTTCCAGGAAAAATCAATTCAGGAATTCTGATACCGGAAATATCGAATCAACAACACTGTTCCACTTTTTACCACTGTCGTATATAAAATCACTTAAACAGGTGAGGATAAAAAGCCGGAACCCATTTAGATTTGCTTCCGGCACCATCACAAATAGCCGTGCGTTATTCCTGACAGGGAAAAACTATCTGGGCGATTAATTGATGATGTCGATTTATTAATTAATTAAATAATTAACAATGAAGCACATTCTTGCCCTAATTCTGATCATCTTCACCTTTTCCATCAGCTACAGTCAAAAGCCAAAAAAACTGGCGAAAACCATTGAGGAATATGTAGAAATGTATAAAAATCCAAAAGTCTCAATGGTAAGAAGTCACAAAGACTTTATTGCCTACCTCGACAATAATGAAAAATTGCAGAAATACTTTAGCAATAAAGAATTTCTCATGAATTTTCTGACCGACATGAAATTCAGCCAGGATGGACTTATTGCACTTAGATTAGGAAAATATGCCGAAAACGAGGGTTTCCTACTTGAAGTTTCGGGCATCCTTGGTTTTGAAAAATCGCTCTTCGGAAATAAAAAAGGATATTATTGTGCGGGGGCGGGAACCTGCCGACAGGATGCAGGTGGTATTTGCATCACCCGCAACTGTACCCATCCTCCCGCAGTAGGTCCGGATTTTGATGTGCAGAAAGTCCTCTCTAGCCGGTAGATCTTCCTTTACCCGGATTTCTAAAGAAGAAAATATATTTTAGAAGCAAGCATCCATTGGCGGATTTATAATCGAAGAGATTCATCTATCCGCCAATGGATGTTTATCTACAAGCCATTCGGTATTAGACGTTATTTTACTAATCAATTTTTCAACCCCGCCGGGGTTGCCCTCCCAATGTTTCTATTCAACCCGGATTGCAGCTTAGCTTCATCCGGGGCTATGGATAATTCAACCCCTCCGGGGTTGGGCCAGCATTATTGATCTCCGTCACGGTTTTTTGTATTTCACAATGGATATCTGGCATCTGGTGTCACCCCTACGGGGTTCATAAATTCTTACATCGAATTGGGCTACAAATATTTCACCCCTACGGGGCTTCATCAATATTCCTTCATTCATATAATTCAACCATCCACGATCCCACAATTCAACACCATTCAACACAACGGACCTCGGGCATCAAGCCTCCCAGCATCCCGTGGTCAACGGTCCTCGGTTACAAGGTCACCGGGAGTGCTGGAGTACTAAACTTCATACAATTCAACTTTCTATGATTCCCCAATTCAACATGGTACGCCACTGACCTCTTTGCTTCCCGCATCCCGTCTTCACCCTCACCCCATTTCCCATCCGGTTCTAACAGGCTCCTGAATATATTGATCAGCTTCGTCCAGGCCACTAGCCTTCATGTTTTCAGCATCCCAGAATATCTTCTGTCCACCCAGGCGGAGCGACAGGACACCCAGCAAGGTGATCTCGGTAAGATGTGTGCCGTATTCGAAATTTGAGCTTGCCGCCGGGCCACCCTTGATGGCATCCACCCAGTCACGGTGATGACCATTGCTGGGGGAAATCGTCTTATTCATAGAGCCGCCGGCATACAGATCATCAGGAAAGATCTTCGGTTCTGATCTTCCACCGGTAATCATAATTCCGTTTTCCCCCACATACATAGCTCCCCGGGCAGGAAACTTGAAATCTCTGGGAACTTCTGCCGGTAATGGTGGTTGGAGTCCTCCTGAGTACCAGGTCAGTTTAACCGGAGGCTGGTCATCCCGGGCAGGAAAATGATAATAACCAATTTCGCCGTATGGAGTAATAAATTCATTGCTAAAGCCGGCAGGACGTACTTCAACCGTGTCCGGAGCGGGAAGATTTAAACCCCAGGTGGCGGCATCCAGATCGTGGCAGCCAAAATCTCCCAGTGCACCGCAACCAAACTCCCAGAAATCCCTCCAGGTGACCGGAGCATATGCCTCGTGGAAGGGTCGCATTGACCGTGGACCTACCCAAAGATCCCAATTTAATCCCTGCGGCAGGGTCGAGCCTTTTTCCGGCTTCTCCGTAAGACCGTTATCCCACCGGGTGGCAGGGACCCAGGAATGTACTTCAGCGATTTTGCCGATGACGCCTGCTCTCATATACTCTACTCCACTACGAACATAGGGAGTACTATGCAGTTGATTGCCCATTTGCGTTGCCAATCCGGTTTCCCTCGCTACTTCTCTCACTTTTCGGGCTTCCCAGATATTATGCGTCAATGGTTTTTCACAATACACATGCTTACCAGCTCCCATAGCGGTGAGGCAGACATATGCATGAAGGTGATCCGGAGTTGCACATAAAATGGCATCGAGATCTGACTCCTCCGTCAACATCACCCGGAAATCTTCATAGGTCTTAAGCCGGTAGCTCGAATTACCCTGCTGATAGTGACTTTCGATCATCTCTTTTACCGGTCCTCTCCCAGCAGTAGTACGGTAATAAAAGCGGGATAGATCCCAGAATTCGGCCGGATCTGCGATAGCAGTTACCTGCACATCATCCAATTTAAGCAGTTCAGAAACATTTTCTTTACCTCTGCCTCCCACTCCAACTACGGCTATATTGACTTTATCACTTGGGGCGACATAATCAGCACCTCCCAGAACATGCCTGGGCACAATCATAAAACCAGCGGCAGTAAGGCTGGAAGCACTGAGAAATTGCCTGCGGCTCTTTTTCTTTTTTCCTTCCATTCTTTATTTTTTTCTTAAAAGAATTATCAAATTATTTACCAACTAAATTAGAGAAAAATAAGACATTTATCCACTACAGCCTCACATTTAAAAGACCTAATTAAACAGATATGCGAATTCTCAAATATACTCCTGGATTTCTATTCCTACTCTTTATTTTGACCATGGTAGGCTGCAACCGCAAGGCCTCCATCATTAAATCCAGAACAACGGAAGGGCAATTTAAAGTGGTTGGTTATCTGCACTCAGGAAATTTTGATCAGATTGATGCAATCGAACTCCAACGGCTCACGCATCTGGATATCGCCTTTGCAAATCCCGACCGGGAAGGCCATCTGCATTTCAGAAATACCGGACAGTTAAAAATGGTGGTGGACAAAGGACATGAAGCGGGTCTCCAGGTTTTTCTCTCCATCGCCGGAGGTGGTATTGACTCCACACTCGCCAGCTATTGGCTCAATGTTTTACAACCGGATAAAAGGGAATCATTTATCACCGAAATCATCGAATTTACAGAGCAATATGATCTGGATGGAATCGACGTTGATATCGAATGGAACCTCATTCCCACCATTACCGAATTATATACGCCATTTGTCAAGGATTTGGGGGCCGCTCTGCACAAACGGGACAAAGGAATTTCTTCGGCGCTGAATGTTTCCGGTCTGCATCCTTCGGTCAGTCAGGAAGCATTGATGGCTTATGATTTCATCAACGTGATGGTCTATGATAAAACCGGTATCTGGAGACCTGATATTATCGGCCCGCATGCTCCTTTTGAGTATGCTGAAGAGGCATTAAAATACTGGACGGAAGAACGCAAAATCCCAAAAGAAAAACTGACATTGGGCGTACCCTTTTACGGGCATGATTTTGACGCTGTCCGTTACATAAGTTACCAGAAGATACTCGAGAAAGATCCCTTAAATGCTTATCGGGATGAGGTCGGTAAAATATTTTATAATGGAATTCCAACCATTGTGGAAAAAACCAAATTGGCAAAAAAATCATTTGGTGGTGTCATGATATGGGAATTGAGTAATGACTCTTTTAATGAGCTGTCTCTATTGCGAGCTATTGATCAGACGCTCAAGGCCGGGTGCGATACCGAACAGATAAAAAGTTATTTCCTTGACCAGGATGGCGACGGCTACGGTGATCCGGGTCATCCCCTGCAGGCATGCTCCACTCCCAAAGGATATGTAGAAAATCGGCTCGATTGTGATGATACGGATTCTAATGTACATCCGGGTGCCAAGGAACTTAAAAATGGAAAGGACAATAATTGTGATGGTGTATTAGAATAAATTCGTAAAAAATATCGCTTCTCCTAAATAATTCGAATTTGATAATGCACTTCTTCTATGAATTGATTTTCTCCGGGCTGTACATTAATGATTATTGGATAAGCTTTTAATGCCGGAAAAGGCTGTGCATATTTCTCCTCATCGGTACCCATTTCCACAAAATAATCGTCATCAAGTACCTTAAACTCAAAATCACGGTGCCCTCCCACAATATTAATGGTCCTGTCATCTATTTTAACAAACCGGGTATCCTCATGACGGATAATCGGTTCAACGATCTTGACCAGGGGCTTTTGACCATGAAACCTTAGTTTGATATTCTTTTCTACCCGGTCATCGAAAATCTTGTGGGTTAGCGTATAAGCCACCCCTCCTTCCCAGCGATTGCGGTCCTTCAGTTCACCTATGGCACTTACTTCAAAGTAATCATCTATTTGACGGCACTGCATATGGGCATCAAATTCATAGAGATTTGAATACCAAGCATTAGTGTCTGCAAATTCAATACGCGGTGTAATTGGCAGTGATCCTTCCGCTTCAGGGTAATGCATCTCCCAAATATGATATTCAGTCTGACTGGATGCCTGCAGATAGCCATAATCCTCAACCCAGAGGTTAGTGATTGCACCACCGGAGGGCCGGTGCATATATTTGAAATCAGCACCCCGGCGGATGTCCTTGTAACGGTACCCGGTAATGGTAGTCATGAAATTTGCCGTGCGCACCAGGCATAGATCCATGGTTTTAAAGTGCTTACTCCAATTTACTTTCTGGGTAGGAAGAATTCCCAATGGACCCTCTGACTGATCACCATACTGAACTGCCATTGCCAGATTCTTAGCCCGGCAAAAAGTAGGATAATTGCAGGGAGGCGATGCATACATTTCTGCGTAATGCGGCCCATAAGTAATCAATCCCGATTCATTTCGCACAGTCATCAAATAATCGAGGTTTTTCAGGGCAGCTGTGCGATATTCCGGATGGTCTTTGGCATAGAGTGAAAATAAAATCTGACACCCATCCGCTGTCACACTTCCATAGGTTGTCCACTTACTTGCCCGGACGGCCCAGGAGCCATCGGTTGAACCATCGGGATAAATAAAATAAAGGTACCGCTCTAATGCCTTTTTAACCATCCCCTTCAGTAATTGATTGTCCCGCAATTCTGCGTAGAGGCCCAGGCCCCACAGCGACATATCTAAACTATAGCCAAGATCCACTCCATATTTTGTACCTCTGATCCTGTTGCCTTCACCGGTAAAAAAGTAGTCCTCATCAAATTTTGAAGCGCAAAGCATGGCCAGTTCATCCGCTTTATATACATAGGCAGAATCCGGAATAATTTGAAAAGCCGTCATCAAAGTGGCGGTAGAGGTAGCGCAATAATTAATACTGGCAAATACATGATCCATATGCTCAACCAGCCAGTCTGATGCCCTTTTTATCGATTGTTCCCATCGCTTCTGCTGATCGCCGGAAAGTTTATCCTTTAATAACGGATAGGCGACCGCCATCATCAACAGTTGGTCGGTGGTCGTGCCGGTCCATTCTGAAGGCGTTTCATACCACGCTCCATCCGGCTGCTGCTGGTTGATCAACCACTCTCCGGTGGAAATGGCCGAAATCAGATATTTCTCCTTTCCACTCTCATGAAATGCCACGGCAAAAGGTAAAACAGCTTCGGAAGCCCTGGTATGGAAATCGGAACATGCATCACAGTAGAGAGCGCCATAGTTCGGGGAATGATCTTCCAGGTCTTGCAAGGGAATGAGGGCATCGGCCAAAACAAACAGTGATTTGACACAGGAATCCCTGAGTGAGACCAGTTGCGGACTTTCTGTCGGACTTACTTTTTCACAACCGCTTGAAGAAAGTAGCATCAGGACACCAGCCAGTACCTGATATAAGAGGAGATTTTTCCACGGTGAAATAGATTTATTCATTCGAATCATTTGGTAGTAAGATCAATCCCTGGAAAATTAAAGACCTATTTTATTCCATGACTAAAGATAAAGACTAAAGCTGGATTACTCCGGCGGTAATAAAGTCCATTGGCTTTATCAACTATGTATATACCCAGTTTAATGGAAAATATCCTCTGGCAGGGACTTCTACCGGAACTGCCCCTATCCATTGTCGGTAATGACCGTCCAAAACCAGGAAATAAGCACTTATCTTTAACCTAACAAAAAATACAAAGCATGAATCAGAGTAAATCAGATAAATCCCCCATCACCGTGCAAACAATTGTGGATGCAACTTTGGAAAAGGTTTGGACCTGCTGGTCCCAGCCAGAACATATTAAGCGCTGGTGCAATGCCTCCGATGACTGGCATGCACCCAAAGCCGAAAACGATTTGCGCACCGGTGGCAAATTCCTGACCCGGATGGAGGCGAAAGATGGAAGCTTTGGATTTGATTTTGGCGGCATTTACACCAACGTCAGGGAGCATTCTCTAATTGAATATGACATGGACGATGGCCGGCATGTACAGATCCAATTCTCTAAGATCAACGGAAACATACAAATAGTGGAAACTTTTGATCCCGAAGAAACCAATCCACTGGAAATGCAGCAGCAGGGCTGGCAGGCTATTCTCGATAATTTTAAAAACTATACCGAACGAATTCCCAATTAAACATTTAACAAGATGCCGGTCAATAAAACACCTGTAGAAGAATACATCGAGCGCCAACCGGTAGAATTCCAGAATATGCTTACCGAGATGAGGGTGCAAATCCGTACCCTCGTGCCGGAAGCCGAGGAAGTCTTTAGCTATCAGGTAGGATGCTTCAAACACTATTATATGCTGGTCGGTATTGGTGTCACCAAAAACTCCTGCAGCCTCTATACGATGAGTCCAAAATTGGTGAAAGAAATGAAAGCCCGGCTTAAAAGTGAAGGGGTTAAGGTTTCCGGGGCGACTTTACATTTTAATCCGGATGAACCTCTCCCGGTAGAAATCATCGAAGAAATTGTAAAAAAGCGAATTCAGGAAAATCTGGATCGTAAAAATGCCCGAAAATAAATAGAAATCGATCCGGGTAATCCCAAATTGTTAGTCATCTCTCAATGCCTTCACCGGATTCTGAAGAGCAGCTCTGAGCGTATGGAAGCTAATCGTGGCAAGTGCAATAACCAGTGCAATAAACAATCCCACGATAAACACCCATATCTCAATGTCAATCCGGTCGGCAAAATTCTCCAACCATCGTTGCATAAATATAAAAGTCACAGGACTAAAAATGATAAATGCAATGATCACCAGTGAAGCAAAATTACGGGAGAGATGAAACAAAATATTTCCGAGGGAAGCTCCCAGCACCTTTCGTATCCCAATTTCTTTGATTTTCTTTTCCGTCGAAATTGCGGCCAGACCAAAGAGCCCCAGACAAGCGATTAAAATTGCCAGCGCCGCCATGATGGAGACTACAGACTCCATCTGTTTGTCCGATCGATAAAGACTTTCAAAATGTTCATCCAGAAAAGAATATTGAAATGGCCAACCCGGCACCAGGTTATTCCAGATTCGCTCCACTTCAGCAATAGCAGCCTCTATCCTGTTCCCATCTACCTTCACCGATAGTTCATCGTATCCCCAGTCCGGATGTACTACCATCGAAAGGGTGTTAATTTTGTAATGCAACGAATTAAAATTGAAATCTTTCACCACTCCGATTATGGTGCCTAATGAATCATCGGGATACCAGGAATGACCGGCGGCGACTCCCACCGGATCATCGAGACCCAATTCCCGGGCAAAAGATTCATTTATGATAAAGGCATAACCATTATCGCGCGGACGATCCGTTGAGAATTTTCTTCCGGAAACCAGCTCCATTTCATATACATCCAGGTAATCGTAGTCAACGTTCACATTACTGGGTGTCAGACCCTGGATCGAATCGGTTCTTAACTTAAAACCCCATTGATGAAAATTATTTCCAAGGCGTTGCCCGGAGGCAGTCACTCCCCTGATCAGGGAACTGTTTTTTAATTCATTCTTTAAAGTATTAAATACTGAATTTGCCTCCTGATTCATATCCACCAATAAAATATGATCTTTATTGAGGCCGATATCCTTATTCTTAATAAAGTACAACTGTTGTACCACAATAAAAGTGCAGATGATCATGGCGATAGCCAGGCCGAACTGGATGACCACCAGCGAACTTTGAAAGACAGATTTTCTGCTCTCTTCCTGGCGCCCCCTTAATATTTTTATAATGCTAAATGAAGCAAGATACACCGCAGGATAAATTCCGGCTATAAAGCTCAACAGGACGGTTGCTACCAGAGCCCCTCCCATAATTAGTGGATTACTTAAAAAATAAACCATTGATAAAGACCGATCCAGCAATTGATTGACGATTGGGGTGAGCACAACGGCAAGCAGAACTCCAATGACAAAAGAGAAAACCCCCAACAAGGCTGACTCAATAGAAAACTGAGTAAACATCTGCATTTTATGTGCTCCAATCGTCTTTCGCACTCCCACTTCTTTCCAGCGTTGGGAAGCCCGGGCGGTAATTAGATTCATAAAATTGACCGAAGCGA
>JAGQWZ010000573.1 GCA_020436835.1 Saprospiraceae bacterium
GCTCCAGAATCCTGACCCTGACGATATGCCTACCTTTGTTGATGGCATTTATGCCGGCGTCCAGGATTGCAACATCTGATACTCCTGATTTTACTCCTCCCACTCAGTATCCCTCTGCCTGTACTACGGAAAACACCACTTTCCAGGATGGGGAAGAGATCACGTATAAGCTGTATTACAACTGGAACTTCGTCTGGCTTTCTGCCGGTGAAGTTACCTTCCGCGTAAAGGATCTGGGTCAGCAATACCATTTTTCGGCTATCGGTCGCACTTATAAGTCCTACGAATGGTTTTATAAAGTACGGGACTACTACGATACATATGTTGATAAAGAAACGCTGCTGCCTTCCATTTCCATCCGCAATATTCACGAAGGAGGATATCGCCTCTACGATAAGGTGACCTTTGACCGAAAGCGCAAGGTAGCGGTTGGTCTACGGGGTAAGACCCGTGAGGAAGCAAAGGTAACGGAATACGATATAGACCATTGTATTCATGATATGCTATCGATCGTGTATTATTCCCGCAATATCGAATTTGATGAGCTTGCACCCGGCAGCACATTCCCCATCCAGATCTTCCTGGATAAAGAGACTTATCCCTTAAATGTAAAGTATCTGGGGGCAGAAGAACGGAAGAAAGTAAAAGGACAGGGTCGTTTTCAGACTTATGTTTTCAGTCCGCAGCTCATTGAAGGGGATGTCTTTAAAGAAAATGACCAGATGAAGGTCTGGGTGAGTGCCGATCGCAATAAGATCCCTCTGATGATCGAATCGCCGGTATCGGTAGGTTCGGTTAAAGCTGTACTGAAGAGTTATAAAGGCCTGAAGTATGAGTTTGATGCGGATGCAGTAGAAGAGTAGGGCAAATTGAGATTCTTCTTTCTTACTTGTACAGAATTAATCCAAAATGGAGTAACTTTAACAAGTTATTAAATAATCAGCTTATGATCGCTGACATTATCACTATTTCTCCCGAAATACAGAGCGGCACGCCGGTATTTTCAAATACCAGAGTCCCCATTAAAAACCTATTTGATTACTTGAAAGGGGGAGATACTATTGAAGAATTTTTGAATGATTTTCCCTCTGTACAAAAACAGCAGGTGCTAACTTTACTTGACTTGATGGAAAACATCACAATTTTCCAGTTTACGGCACCATATGAAAAAAATATTGCTTGATGAAAATATGCCTCGACCATTAGCCCGATATTTTTCCAGTGATTTTGAAGAATTGACTGTTCCCGATATGGGATGAGCTTCTAAAAAGAATGGCGAATTGATAAAACTAATGGTCGAAGAAGGGTTTGAAATTTTGCTTACCGTTGATAAAGGAATCCCATATCAGCAAAACATTAAAAATTATCCAATACAAATAGCTCTCGTTTATACTCGCGATAATCGACTCAAAACATTAATTCCCAAGATAGAGTTGATCGAAGCTGCTTTAAAGCAGAAGAAAGGAAAACTAATAGAGATTGATCTCAAATAAGAAATACTGTTGTATGATTAAGCGAGTATTGACATTACTACCAATTTTACTGGCACTGCTCCTCGGTATCCTGGCTACCCACTGGTTCTATCAAAGCAAACAACAGGAGATCCGTCAGTCACAAAGTACCATTCTACTGGATAAAGTAAAGGATGTAATGAAACTGGTGACCGTTGAAGCCAATTTCAAC
>JAGQWZ010000574.1 GCA_020436835.1 Saprospiraceae bacterium
CTGGGACCATTGGCGGAATTCACCATATCCATTACTACGAAACCTCCCAGGCCCAGACCGATCAGAACGACCAGTATCCACGAATTCTTTCTGATTTTTCCTATTAGTGCCATTTGTTTCTACATTATATGAGCATATGTTCCAAGGATTAGGGTCAATTCGGACATATTTCTTCCTTTCTGCCCTGCTTCATTGGTTTAATAATCAGCACTTTAGAACGTACTGATTTTTTTGGAAGTGCAAAGATAAGCGGACTCCTCAAAAAAACCGACTAAACTTCTTTGATTTTTGCAATATTTAATTGATGATACGATGGTGAAATACTGCGATACTACGATGTAGTATTAGAATCATCTATCAGTCGAAACCCGACGCCGTGAATATTCTCTATCTTCAGTTGCCCGTCTTTTTGCAGGTATTTTCGCAATCGGGAAATGAAAACATCCAGGCTTCTTCCCATGAAGTAATCATCTTCTCCCCATATCTGTTGTAAAATAGTCGAACGCTTAACTACTTGATTGCGGTTGTCGATAAAAAATTTGAGCAGATCGGCTTCCTTTTGAGTAAGGCGCCGTTCTTCTTCGCCCTTGGTCAGCTTCAGGTTGTTGTAATCAAATTCATAAGCGCCGATCCGGAAATGCGAAGGCTGTTCCGGCTGGGTGATGCGACTACGCCGCAGGAATATCTCGATCTTTAGGATCAGTTCTTCTATGCTGAAGGGCTTGGTAATGTAATCATCCCCCCCCAGTCTCAATCCGTGTATCCGGTCTTCCTTCAGTGAGCGGGCCGTAAGGAATAATATCGGCACTTCCGTGTCAAATTTCCTGATCTCCCTGGCAAGGGTAAAGCCGTCGATCTCGGGCAGCATTACATCCAGGATACAAAGATCGAAGCGCTGGTGGGTGAGTACATCCATCGCCTGTTTTCCATCCGAGCAGTATGTGATCCGGTAGCCTTGTAGTTCCAGATTATCGCGGGTAACAAAACTCAGGCTTTCATCATCTTCAACGTAAAGTATATGGGCTTTCATAATTTCAGTTGGTCAGCAGTAGGTTATCCTTTATTTACAATTTTCGAGTGTTTGGATGAATTGCAGTATGAAGGTAAAGTGTATCAGAAAGCTTGAGATGGTGCAGTACGGGCACGAAGGTAGCCATTAATTTAGCAAGATAATTCTCCCATCCTTCCGGTCTTGCCTTTGGCAAGGCTGTCAGGATCGGCGACTGTTTTCCAGCGGAATTCGAATAGAAACAGTTGTACCTTTTCCACTTTCGCTGTCGAGCCGAAGCTTCCACTGATGTGCCCGGCAGATGTTCTTTACATAAAACAACCCCAGGCCAAATCCTTTAACATTATGTACATCGCCGGTAGGAACGCGATAGAATTTGTCAAAAATATGCGGCAAGTGATCTTTATCTATGCCTACTCCCTGGTCGGTAATGATCAGTGCTACCAAATTTTGCTGCAACTGTACTTGTACATTGATCACCGGTATTTCGCAGCAGTATTTAATGGCATTATCCAGGAGGTTATGCAAAATATTGGTCAGATGCAGTTTATCAGCACTGA
>JAGQWZ010000575.1 GCA_020436835.1 Saprospiraceae bacterium
AGCATGAGACCTCGATTGGCTTTGTGCTGCCGGAATCAATGCCTGCTAGTCTGGAAGTATATGACCTGACCGGCCGGTTGATCAAGGCAGTAGATGGATCCTATGTAAAAGGATACAATACCATTCGAATCGAGAAGAAAGATCTGAATGTATCGGGAGTTCTCTACTATCGCTTGAGAGCAGGAGACTACGTGGTTACGAAGAAAATGATCGTGATCGAGTAGAATACAAAGTGAACGATTGTAGAAAGCTTTGCTCCGGTAGGGGCAAAGCTTTTTTTGTGCAGCCCATCTCCCATGACAGAATCATTGATTTATTCCAGGTCAACAATCCGCATTCTCAGTCCATCGATCATTTTATTTTCATGACCTCTATGAGGATTGGAATTAATTCCTGTTAGTCACCTTTTGAGAGGTAATTCCAGTCATTAATGTGCTCCTGATACAATTGATTGCTACCAGAAATCAGCGATTTTAGTCTCTCAAACATTAATTATCAATCAGGTTGATTGACTTTAGAAAAGCATCCGTCTCTTTCACCGTTTTCGAATAGAATGGTTCCTTTCCGTGATTAAAAAATCCATGACCCTGACCTTCATACAGAAAAAGATCACATCGGCTGCCAGCCTTTTCCATTACTATTCTGTAGTATTCAGCAGTTTCAACCGGAATGAGTTTATCGTCGGTACCCAGGAAGAAAATGGTGGGCGGGACACCAGGAAGAATATTGTGCAACGGTGAAAAGTCTTTATAGGCCATTCCGATGCGCTCGAAACCATATCCTCCCGGACCATTGTCGATCACGGGATTAAATAGAACCAATGCTGCCGGTCTTGCGCTGATTTCAAGGTTATCTTCCGGATCATTATATGAATTTATCACAGCAGTAGCTGCAGCCAGATGACCTCCGGCCGATCCTCCCGCAGCAATGATTTTAGCGGTATCGACTCCAAAATCATGGGCATTAGATTTTATAAACCGGACGGCGGATTTGGCATCCATTAACGATACAAAAGGCGAAGTGCCATGTTTATTCTTAATACGATAATCCGCCAGGAAACAAATCAGGCCTTTTTGGGCAAAATATTCTGCATGGGGTCTGAATTGATTTCTGGAACCTCCATTCCATCCACCCCCAAAAAAGAAGATCATGGCAGGACGTTTGCCCTGCTCGCCGTAAGTCTCCGGTGCAATTACCTCCAGATTCAGTACAGTCGAGTCAATTGTCTTATAAGGCACGATCCGGGAAGTCTGGCCGCTGAGCGGATTCCAACCGAAGCACATCAAGAATGAAATTAATAGATACTTCATGCCTGCAAAATAGGATCTCCTGCCTTTAATTTTTCTATTACTCCGTATAAATTGCTGCGATATTTTCAATTTGTCTTTAGATTTTCAATTGTGAGCCCTATCATTGACCGGACCAAACAAAACGGATGACGCTGACTGTTCTTGCCATTTATCTGGCAGCTCAATTTTTTCTGGGGTATTATATTTCAACCAGGATAAAAACCGAAGACGATTACCTGATCGGAGGCCGAAGCCTTGGTATGGGACTGGCTACCTTTTCCATTTTTGCCACCTGGTTCGGAGCAGAGACCTGTATAGGGGCGGCAGGCCGGGTTTATGTGGAGGGTTTGAGTGGAGGTACACATGATCCATTTGGATATGGACTTTGTATTCTTGCAATGGGTGTTTTCATCGCTGTACCAGTCTGGAAATTGAAGCTTACGACCATTGGGGATCTTTATCGCCTCCGGTATTCGCCCCTCGTAGAAAGGACGGCATCGATTATTATGATACCGACTTCGTTGTTATGGGCGGCAGCTCAGATTCGTGCTTTTGGTCAGATACTGGCTGCCATGTCGGGCATGGAAGTAACCATTATGATCACGCTTTCAGCGGTGTTCATAATCGCCTATACCTGGTTGGGTGGATTACTGGCGGATGCCTGGACCGACCTCATCCAGGGGATAGCGCTGGTCGCGGGTTTGTTGCTTCTGGCTTTTACACTGCTCATGAACAAAGGAGGGGAGCTATTAAGTGAAATTCCTCCTGAAAGACTGGCCATTGTCCATTCCGGCGCTCATCTGCTGGATGTACTGGAGGCCTGGTCGGTGCCGATTCTTGGATCATTAGTCGCTGCCGAGTTAATTACCCGGGCTATTGCTTCTAAAACAGCCAGGGTGGCCAGAAATGCATCCTTTGTAGCATTTTTTATCTATGTATTTATTGGCATTATTCCCGTTGTCGTTGGCCTCCTGGGTGCACAGGAGATTTCCGGGTTATCACATAGCGAACAGATTCTACCGTTGATGGCCGAAAAATACCTTCCCGACCTTCTATATGTGATCTTTATGGGTGCATTATTATCCGCGATCATTTCTACGGTGGATAGTGCTTTATTAACTTGTGGTAGCCTAACCTCGCACAATATTATCCTGCCGGTCATCAAAAAAAGGAGGACGGTCACGGAAGAACAAAAGGTGAAAATTGCCCGTCGGAGTGTGCTGATCTATGGCACGATTGCCTATGTGATGGCTTTGTATGCGGAAGGAGTCTATCACCTGGTGGAAGAGGCCTCTTCCTTCGGGAGTGCCGGTCTCGTAGTGGTCCTTTTTTTCGCGCTGTATGCTAAATCCTGGTCTGCGTTGGCAGCGATGTTTTCGTTAATTGGAGGAGTAGTTAGCTATATTCTCGGGGCGCATGTTTTCAATCTTCAACATCCTTTTCTTTTATCGTTAATCTCTTCTTTGACATTATACCTGGTGGGGATGTTTATGGAACGCAATTGGAGCACAGGTTAACCTTCAGGGTGTTTAGATTTATTTATTTCTTCTTTTTTTTACTTGATTTTGCCAAAGGATTGTAATCCAGACAAAGTTGTACCCAATATTCGAGATCCTGTTCGAGATCGATACCGTTTGGTTCCACAAAAACATATCCTGGCATAGCCCGTCCGGTGAATTTCATCTCTTTACATCCTTTTTTCTTTAGTGCCGCCGGATAGGCTTCAGTCCCGATACGTGCCATTAATTCTTCTTTTACAATTCCCACACACATTTTATCATCTACCATGAAGGTCAGACCTCCCATCATTTTCTTCTTCTCATAATTCACTTTCTTCCCGTCGAGAATGGATGCAATTCTGTCTTCCAGATGTTCGTCATACATAATATATTACCGTTAATTTTTAAGAATAAAATCTGGTGATCATATTGGGATCTCTGCCGGTACTTTTTGTCAATACCTGGCTGGTTCTCCTTTTTCCGGTAGCGATGATTCGATGAACTCCCGCAAATGATCATTTGCCTTTTGCAGGTCTTCTTTTCTCAGGTACATCATGTGTCCGCTGCGGTATCCCTCAAAACGCAGCCGGTCTTTCATCCGTCCACTAGGATCTAAATTCCACATAGAATACTTTGCATTAAAATAGGTGGTGGCACCATCGTAAAATCCCGATTGGATCATAACCTTTAAATAGGGGTTCTGGGCCATGGCTTGGCGTAAGTTTTCTCCAGTTTGGTCATTACTTCGATCCCAGGGTCTCACCGGACCAAACATATTATATTTCACATCGGTTTTGAAATTCAGATGTTCGCGTATGTAGTAATTGATGGCGGGTGTAAATGAATGTAACCAGGAAGTCAATTCCGAGTTATAATCCGGACGGGTTCCGGATTGCTCGCGGTCAAGCCCCAGGTACCGGCTGTCGAGCCGTCCTACCGTATACCCGGAACGCTTGCGCAAAAGGTCTTTCCAGAAGAAAGGGATGGGGACATCCAAATTGTTTTCAAGTATTGACTCTTCCTCCAGTCCTGAATATTTAGCCATTCGAGCGGCAACTTCTTTTTTCCTTTCTTCATCCAGGAATCCTCCCATAGCCAGGGCTGGCAACAGCTCATTCACAGCGTATTCTTCTACTTCAGGCAACAGGTCATCGAGATCTCTCTGTTGCAATTCGCTCGAAAGCGCTTGATGGAACCAGGCGGCGGCGGCAAAATAAGGCAAACGATTGGCCGCTTCAACCGGGCCGTCGCGATCTATTCCCAATCCGGTGGGTGAAACCAAAATAACTCCATTCAAATACATCCATTGAGCATTTTGCAATTCAAGTGCAAGACCGGATACCCGGGTGGTACCATAGCTTTCTCCAATCAAATACTTGGGAGAACGCCACCGGTTTTTTCGGGTCACAAAATTACTAAGCCATTCCGCCAGATATTGGATGTCTGCATTTACTCCAAAGAAAAGCTTTTTGTCTGTTTCCGGATCCAGCATTCGGGAATATGCGGTATTGACTGGATTCACATATACTATATCCGCCACATCTAAAATGGAATATGGATTTTCCCTGATTCCATAAGGCTGTATAGGATATCCTTCATCATCAATTTCTAATTGCACTGGTCCCGTATACGCAATATGCATCCAAACTGAGGCTGAACCGGGTCCTCCGTTGAAAGAGATAACCAAAGGACGGGTACTTTGATCTTTTACATCCGTACGTTCATAGTACGTGTAAAATAACGATGCAATTGCCTTTCCATCTTCACCCCAAACCGGTTGAGTGCCGGTCGTTGCACGGTAGGGTATTTTTTGGTTCTTTACCATTAGTTCGTGGTTAGTCACAACCATAGTGTCGGTTGGGATCATCCGGGTTTGACCGGTCAACGACAGGATGGTCAGGAAAATGAATGCTGCCAAAAAGAAGATGCTTCGGGCGGAGAATGGATTCGTCATAATTAAGAGCTTTTCAAATTAGATGCGGGAAGTTAAATAAAGAATACGACTCGATGGGAGGGGTGGGCAGAGAATCCTTTGTAGAATGCCAGACCAAATTGTGAGTCTGGATAAACAGGTTGAAACAGAGCGGTAGACGTATCGCTTACTGATATTTGTCATTCAAGCCGATACCGTCCATGATCATGGGTATTATTTTTTGCAGACGACGGTTCCTGGTACTTTCCTGCTTGGCGGATTCGATATATTCTGCAAAGTCGCGTTTCCGGCCCAGCGTCAGAGCGTCGAACGCTTTTTTTAATTCCGGATCATTTTTGAAAACCTCAGCCAAAAAAGCCGGAATAGTTAATTTCTTGTTCCGGATCGGTTTTATGATCTTGCCTTCCTGTTGATTTTTAATTGCTTCTTTTAGGTATGAAACCAATAATTTTTTCTCAATTTCTTTATCGTTATAAAACCGCCATTGCCGCATGGCTTTTGTTTTTCCTTCCTGCGCATTTGTGAGTACTCCGGCTTTGTCCAGGGGAGATCCACCCTGGAAAAACCATACCCCCACATAGTTCTTCGTCGCACCTATTCCGGCGATATTATTGCCTTCAAGGGTGTAGACGGGCAAACTCCACTTGTAATCTTCCACAAGCCCGGTATCCAGCATAATTCCCCGCAATTTAAGTAGCGCGACATTCCATTGGGGATGTTTTTCCAAATACAGTTCTACTTTTTCCTTGCTTGTCATTAATTCCTATGATTTACTGTTGGTCAAAAATGCAGGGTCTTAATCTAATAATTCCTTCTCCTAGATACCTCAAATTAGTATTTGAATTAGTTAATCCTAAATGAAATAGCAGTTTAATTCATCTATTCCTCAAGATCTCTTTTACACCAACCATCTTTTTTCATCTTCCCTGTACTGGCCTTCTCATAGCAGGATGTTTATTTGTTCACTATCCTTCCAGGTGCACCATCCCGGTATGGCAGTTTCTTTCATTCGTTACAATAGCGAAGGCGGCAAATCTAAAGATACAATTTTAGCACTTGGCAAGCATCCCCACCTGGTTCATGTGAATCAAAATAAGACACACGATAGAACGGAATCTATTCATCCCAGTTTATTTATTTTCTAAATAATGCTATTTACAATTTCCTGAGATTATTTATTTGAAAGACATTTAGTCCTTTGTAACTTGGTATAAATATCTACTGCCTTATGAAGAAATCCATATATCTGATCTTA
>JAGQWZ010000576.1 GCA_020436835.1 Saprospiraceae bacterium
ATTTGATAGGAATTTGTCCTCATATTATTGCCGGACTAAACTACCAACTTCTCTATGTCGATGATTCATACGCCGAACTTAGTTCAGTAGCAGATGCAGCGATCCAGTACATAGCTATACTCTTGGAAAGGGAAAACTTAAATTCTGATCTGAGGAAAGAGCTTTTACATAATCTTGAGGAAATCCTGCAAGACCGGGATATATATGCTTTTGATTATGGCCGAGACATATGGACTCTAATGTCAAATCTGGTTGATGACGATGATGAATACCAGAATTTCATTGCGATCATGAATGATCATATTGAAACGCTCGATGACAATTGGATAAGATCTTATAATATTGAAAATATGCTTTATTGTCAAATTCACTCTCTGGATCGACTGGAACATAAAAGTGAAATGGAAGCATTAATCGAAGATAACTTACACCTTAATAAGGTCCGCAAACTGGCCGTTGAAATTTGTTTACGTAATGCGGATTTTGATGGCGCACTTGTTCTTATCGACGAAGTGGTAGGCAGATTAGAAAACGAATCGGGAAGACCTGATCTGACCGAATGGGAGAAGTTGAGACTGGTCGTATTTGAGCAAAAGGGAGATCAAAGTTCGATTTTGACCCAAGCAAAGCATAATTTAATAAATCATGATTTTGATTTATCTCAGTTTCAGATGATTAAATCAATGACGAATCCTGATAATTGGTTGGAAACAAGAGATTATCTAATTAGTCAGTTTAAGCAGAAGGGAAATAATAGATCGGAATATAGCTTAATAGAGATATATCATGAAGAGGAAATGTGGAAAGAGTTGCTTGAGACAGTGGCAACCTTTGGATATGACTTTTATATTCTTGATGAGTATTGCGATGAACTAATAAAGTACGACAAAGATGCGGTCCTGGATCTTTATTGCGTGCGGATTGTAAAATTTGCTGAAAGCCATGTGGGAAGAAAATACTACAAGGTACTGGCTAGATACTTGCGCAAACTCCGGAAATGGGGAGCTCATAACCGGGTACTGTCCCTGGTGGAGTCCCTTCGAAAGGAATATTGGCAGCGACGGGCATTAATCGATGAATTGAAGGAATTTTAGAACCTATCTGTGTAGTTCTAAGGGCTCTTCGTTTTTTATAGATACCAGTGCCTTCTGCCAGGTTTCCCTAAAAGGGATATTCAGGAGGATAAATCAATCAAACATTGCCAAAATTCGTCCGTTTTTCACATTTTTCTCGACTTTACATGTAATTTAAGATAGAGGAAAGTATTTAGACAACCACAATGAAGTACAGACTTTTAGTTCTCCTGGTAATTTTAGTAGTATGGGAAGTGAGATCACAGAATGTATCAAAACAACTTTTTTTTAGCATTTCCTATTTTGGAATATTGGGAACGCATCCCGGAGTCAAATTGGGTATCCAGTATCCTGCCTTTAATTTAGGTGATGCCAACTCTAAAACCAGTGTGCATCAAATGATCGGGGCAACGAATATGATCTTCTACTTTCACCGGAGAAATCAGCTTGGTTTGGGGATCAATTTTGAAATTGGGTACCGTAACAGAAGGGTACAGGGAGTTTCTACGGAGTTAATGGCTGGTCTCGGATACTTAAGAACATTTTTACCAAACAAAGTTTATAAATTTCAAGGTGATGACCAGATAGTTCAAAGGAGGTACCTGGGTGCCAATCATCTCCTGAAATCCATATCTCTGGGATTTGGTAGCATCTCCGGCCAGCATATTGATTCGGATTTATGGTTGATCAGACCCACCCTCCTTCAAATTAAGCCCTACAACATAAAAAAGACCTTAAATTTTGCATTGGATGTTGGATATCAGTTTAAATAAAGTGTGTTTATTAATGACTCTGGCAGCCTTTTTTCTAATCTCTTGCCGCAGTTATGATAAATTCTTTTTTGTGAAAAACGAAGGTGCGATTATGCCTGTGAATATACGGGGAAACTCCATGTCAAAGGAATACATCGTCCTGTTACCCGGTGGTCCCTCCGGGGATGGTTTGATCTACAGTAAGATTTTTCCGGAATTTAAAAGGCAGATGGAGGCCCACTGTAAAATGGTGTACTATGATCAGAGGGGAGCCGGTAGTAGCCAGGGAGTCTATGATACCAGTACATTGAATTTATCTCAACTTGCTAAAGATCTGGAAAAGATCATCCTGACAATTAAAGAGAGAGACAGAGCTGCCAACATATTTTTACTGGGGTATAGCTATGGTGGTGCATTGGGACTTTCATATTTGAAGGGCCGGAGCGATCTCAAAGATGTTGAAGGCTTTATCAGCATTTCGGGCGCCTTTGACCGGAAACACCAGGAGGAAAATCAACGAAGGCTGCTTGAATACTTGCTGGAGAAATGGGTGCAGGAAGGAAAACTTGCGAATTATGATGCGCTAAAAAATGGATTCAGTTGTCACGACGCCGTGGATATTGAAGGCTGCCGGCAAGATAGTATTAAAACCGTCAAACTAGTCAATGCGGAAATAAGTGATTTGGAAAAATACGGTCGCTTCCGGTTGAAAGGAAGCACCATCCTGGGGCTATTGGGCTATATGTTTTTCTCACCAGGCAATCCCATTCAAAGTGGAATAGCGGAAGGACAAAATGGTCAATATTTTCAAAAAGAATTTGACGGTTTGGATTTACGTGAGGATATAAGCGGTATTAAAACACCCATCTTGCTCGTTAATGGAAGATTCGATACAAACGTCCCCTTCTTTGAAGCACAGGAAATATTTGATAAAATAGGCACTCCTGTGCATCAGAAGAAAATACTTATACTGGAA
>JAGQWZ010000577.1 GCA_020436835.1 Saprospiraceae bacterium
CGGATGGTACCGCATCATTGGGTATGTCCGATCTTACTGCCAATGCTGGCCTGGAGTTGGGTTTGATGAATCTTACCATCGAAAGTCCGTTTGGGGGAATACTCTTTCACGGGGAAGATCTCTCTGTTTTCAGTCAAATCACCCTGAATGGATTATGTGGTGCTCAAAATAAGCCGGTCAAATTTACAGTGACGAATTCTCTGGGAAGTTGTTGGAGTTACGTTAGTTTTAAAGGGCAGAGTCAACCGGTGGTGGAAAGTAGGAGCGCAACGGTATTTTGTACGGATTCTCTGGTTCTCGGAGGAGGGATCGGAGGCACACCTCCGTCTGTCTCGTTGGCCTGTAGCGCCTTCCTGCCGGAAGTTACATTCGCTGGGGATTGGATTGAAGCATATGAATGTGATCCAGGGGTTCAGGACACGGTAAAGGTTATTCTAAGAGAATGGGAAGCCTTTGATAAGAATGGTGTACGGGGTGTCGGATACGATACCATTGTGGTATTGCAATTCCCGGAAATTGATGAAAATCATATTTATTGCACAGATAAGGATACTGTCTATTGCGGAAGTCTCGACCAGCCAATTGGGCCATATATTACTTATGATAGCCTGGGAACCTGTGATACTATTTATTTGATTCAGGCAACCGATAGTGATAAGAATGGCATTCTGGAGTTTACTGAAAACGAATTTGCTCCAAAATGCGGAATGAATGTTCATATTGATTATGATGTGTTCGCCAGTGGGTGTGAAAATATATACAAGGTCACAGTTGAACTAAAACAGGACTGCTATGGAAGTGTTGATGATGTCTGTATTGTGACTCCCTCCGCCGGTACGCCGCCAAATACCGCTGAAGAAATAGCGGATGGATATTGGCGTTGTGAATTCTGGCTTACCGACCTTGACACTTTAGGACCGGAGGTGCTCTGCAAAGGAGATGAACTCTTTTCCGGACCATTTTCAATATCAAACTGGCAATTAATTTCTAATCCTATTTCCATCGTAGTGACGGCAAACAGCCAATCGGCCATTCCATTCGAGCAAGAGGTTGATTATTTTGATCTTACAAATTTGCCCTATCAGGTTATTGTAAATTCCGTCAAACCTGAAGAAGGTGAAATATTCCCACCTGAAGAAGAAAGGACAGGACAGAGAGGCACCCGGTCAGAAGAAACGACGGCAGGCGCCAATGGATTTTACCCCTATTTTGCCGATGCGGAAATGGTCTATGAGGCGGAGGAAGACGGAGTTTTTGATTTTGCCTGGGATTTTACCCTGGAACCTGGAAGACAAACATTTGGACGTGGGATCGAAGAAACCGCTTGTGTATCTGTGAGCATGTCGATCAATGACGAATCTTACCGGATCGTAGAGGAAGATTATCCGGCTATGTGTGTGCTCTTGCCCCCGGGACCAAATCCGCAAATTGCTCCACTGTCACTATCACCGGTTGGCGTAATGAATAGCCAGAGTGGAATATTAAGTGTACCTCTCAGGAAGGGTGATACATTTAGAATAGATGCTTCCTGGATATCGGCTCGTAAAGCAACCTTCCGGATTCTGGGGCCAAAGATCGTAAATACCAGCACACATGAATGTGCTGCCCATAGCTATATACCCAATGTGTATGTCGAAGATGATTGGACCGGGGTGAAACAAGTGAAAGCGATTGTTGAGGGGATCGGAACTTACATTATGACCTACAGCACTGAAGATAGTTGTTACATTACCCATGAGCAGGTCAAATTCCCCAAGCGAGACCTTCCTTATAAAATCATATATGAAGCTTATGATAGTTGTCATAACGTTGGAAAAGATAGCTGCTATATCTATGTGAAAGACAGAACCAGACCGGTTGCGGTGGCAGATAAAGGAATCACTGTAAGTCTAAGTGATAAGAAAGTATGGGTGGATGCTGAAACTTTCGATGAAGGAAGTTGGGATAATTGTGGTGTCAACTTCATCTTGGCCAGGAGATCAGATTGGTATGAGGCATGTATCAACCTTTGCGACAGTATTGACACTTGTTACATCAGTGAACACTATGACACTTTGTGGCAGGCTATTCTTGAGACGGACAAACATCTTGATGAGGTTGAAGCCCATTATGCCAAGCAATTGGAGTGGCTATGTGCAGATAATACGCCCTGTGGCGAAATCATCTATAATTCGTGGAAGTATGACCTGATGAAGTATGCAACACTTCATTGCAAAGAACATCCATATGAAGTCACAGATGACTATTTCAAACATTTGTTTGAAGAAGCTATTTATTATGACTCGGCTTTCTACTACAAATTCAATCATTGTTCGGAGGAAACACAGGATGATTTGGGCAATCTACTTGCATCAGAACTATTTGGTTATGGTCATCATACATCACTATCTAGTAGAATTGATATGTATTCACAGATTGGTGGTGGCTGGAGCGACGCGGTACCCTTCTCCTGTGAGGATGCCTGCGGACCGGTAACCGTTGAGATCCTGGTTATGGATTACTGGTGCAACTGGAACAAAGCCTGGACTGATGTATGGGTAGAAGATAAAACCCCGGTCAACGTAGCCAAAGATGTTGTAGACGGCACGATCACCTGCAAAGTGTATAAGGATAATGACTATACCTATCCGGGAGAAGAACATCCGGTAAGTATCGA
>JAGQWZ010000578.1 GCA_020436835.1 Saprospiraceae bacterium
TTGGCCAGGTCAGCTTGTTCAAATTCCTCCTTGCTCATATCTGCGGGATAAAAATTTGCACCGGCTGGTTTTTCACCCAAACCGGGAACAAAAGGTTTATTTCCATTTAACCGGTCCCAAGGGCCGTAATTAATTTCAATAAATCTCCTCAATTGAGGGTCGGTACTTTCTGCCAACAATTGTTCCTTATTTCCATATGCTTCATACCAAAAGAGATCATCCATTATTTTTGCTGCCTTAATCAGGACCGGGATCATTTTTCTCTGATTTTCCGAAAGCAGCGAGAGGTCCGTCCGTAGGGCAAATTCCGTATATTTATTCAGTAGGGAGTCGACAGACGATCCGGTAGAATTAACATCCAGGTTACCTGTTTGTGGGACCGGCCTGTTTTGACAAGCTGTCCACAAAATGGCCATCATTAATAGAGATAGGAGTGGGGGAAAAGAGCTATTGTTCCTTTTCCACAATTTGATAGTCTTTTTCCAAAACATCCTGTTGACGTTTTAAATAATAATAAGTTTCTAATTGAGATTGTACCGGGATACCACTTTCTCTGACCACGTATTTATTCTTTCCATTTTTATCAATGATTCGCGCCTTGACATTATCATTAAGTTGTACTTCGATAATGTTTTTAATAAAGTCGCGCAAACCATCATCATAGATTGGAAACGCAGTTTCAATGCGGTAACTGAGATTCCGGGTCATCCAATCAGCCGATGAAAGATAGATCTTTTCATCTCCATTATTGTGAAACATAAAAATACGTGCGTGTTCAAGGTAGCGGTCCACTATTCCGATGGCTGATATATTTTCACTCAGTCCTGGCTCTCCCGGTATGAGGCAACAAATACCTCTTACGATCAATTTTATCTCCACTCCGGCTTCACTTGCTTCGTAGAGTAGATCGATCATATCCGGATCTTGCAGGCTATTTACTTTCAGGACGATTTTGGCAGGCAATCCATTTTTTGCGTGCTCAATTTCCTGGGTGATCAAACCGGCTAATTCCGATCTTAAATTAAATTGTCCTACCAACATATGCTGGAATTCCTTTTCCGGGACTTTGCGGGTTTCAAGGAGACTAAATATTCTGGCAATTTCACCCGTAATTCTTGTATCGGCTGTAAATAATCCCAGGTCGCTATAGATCTTTGCGGTCAACTCATGAAAATTACCCGTGCTGAGGTAGGCATATAATACCGGTTTTCCATTTTCTATTCTGCGAATGATGGCCGCTTTGGAATGGACCTTAAGACCGGGGAAACTATAATGGACTTTCACTCCGGCATCCTCCAGTTTTTGTCCCCATGAAATATTCGCCTCTTCGTCAAACCGAGCTTTTACTTCCATGAATGCTGACACCCTCTTGCCCTTGTCTACTGCTTCCATCAAAGCTTCCATAATCCTGGAAGTAGGCCCCACCCGGTATTGGATGATCTTGATGTGGGTTACTGCCGGATCGTGGGCAGCCTCCTGAAAGAAGCGAACCACTGACTCGTAGCTGTGATAGGGTAGATGGATCATTTGATCTTTCTCCCTTACGGTTTTGAAGAAGTCTTCGGAACGCTCCAGAGGAATATACTCCAGGGGGTCCAAAGGTTTACGGGTGAGATGGGTCATCCCGAAAATGGGAAATTTAAAAAAGTCAAAATTATTATGATAACGGCCCTCTGGCAACAAATCATAGTTTTCCAATTCCAGGACCGATTGTAAAAATTTCAGCAATCCCTTGGGCATCTGACGGTCGTAAACCAGCCGGGAAGCCGGACCCACATTTCTCCGTCTCAGGCTAGCCTTTATTTTCTGCAACAAGTCACCCGAAAATTCATCGTCAATGTACAATTCGGCATCTCTGGTCAATTTGATGGAGTAGGTATCCAGGACATCATAGCCGGGAAAAAGCCATGCAATACTATGTCTGACGATATCATCGATCATGATTACATCATGCCGGTCTTTTGAGGAAGGTAATT
>JAGQWZ010000579.1 GCA_020436835.1 Saprospiraceae bacterium
ACTGACCGATAAAGCTGGGCAATTTTTAAATGATCATCCGCATTTAGACAATGTCCTCTTCTTTGGAATCGGCATGGGCGAGTCCGGTTCCGAATTCGGAATGCGCAAAGAGCTTAAAAATTTTGTTGATGTGATAGCTCTCAAGAAACCCGCCGGCTTGCGCTATGAACGAAAAGAAATGGAGGATGAAGGCCATATGTCCTCTACCCTGTTGTCCAATTACTACGGCTTAAAATTTGTTTTCTCCGACATGGCATTCCCCGACTCCCTGCTCTTAAATTATTCGGACGAATCTTTTTTAATTCATGAAAACCGCATCATGTCGAAATATGGTAGTGCGGCGAAGCAATCGGCAGAGTCCTATGTGAGCCTAGCTGTACAACTGAGCGGTCAGGAACGTTATTCGGGAGCGAGCACCGTGTTAAAGCGCAGCGTTGAGGCGTATCCCTACGATGTAGGCCTGATGAACTTACTGGCAAATACCTACGAGTTGGATGGCAGGATTGAGGATGCCATCACCACCTACCAACAAGCTCTCAGCGTATCCAGGAAATACAACTACCTCCGTGAAGAGGAATTTCAGCAACAAATTGATCGACTGAAAAACAGATAGAAGATCCACTAAGCACATAAAATGGTAATTTCCACCGCCAATACATACAACTGGATTTTAGCAGTGCATGATCGGTTCATAATGCAATAGGCATGAGGAATAAAGAACTAAATTCACGGGTGACCACAGCCTTGCTGATAATTTATTTATTGATCACTTTCTGGATCATTGTGCTGAAAATGAATGTACCCATGACTTACAAGGCGGATGCTAAGATCATCAACCTGATACCCTATCAGGCATCGACCATCCTGAATGGATCCGTCTCCTATGCTGAGATCCTGTTAAACGTCTTGATCTTTATCCCCTTTGGATTGTATGCAAATCCCTTATTCCGGTCATCGTCTATTTTCCAAAAAGTCGGTCTGTTTTTTTTCTTGAGTCTCCTTTTCGAATTAACTCAATATTTTCTCGGGATCGGTGCCCTGGACTCCACCGACATCCTCAACAACACCTTTGGCGGCATCATTGGTTTGTGGATCTATCGTGGGATCGAAAAAATCATCCCCGACCAACTGAAAGCACAAAAGCTGGTCAATCTGATCGGAGGGGCAGGTACTGCCATCCTTCTGGCATTTGTGCTCTACCTTAAGATAAATCATCTGTGGATCTTCAGGATGTAGCATTTTCTCCAGCCAGGACTCCACGGCAACCAAGGAATACGACATCCATCAACTGAAGCAGATCTTCTTTGATTTCTCCCTTTTTCCGCTTTTAGAGATGCCACTGGATACTAGCGCTTTTTGTATCTTAATCGAGAACGAACTACAGGACCTGTGTATGTCATTAATCCACAGACCAAAATGCCTCAATCCCCAATGTGGGAACGAGATCTGCAGACGCCAACAATTAACCCGGAAAACAATTGCCGAAGGTATTGACCTGAACATCACTACATATCAATAAAATGGAATCTATGAAATTCATAAAACACCTATTAACAGTCTTCTCTGCAACATTGGTAATGTTCATTAACGCTTATGGTCATGCCCAGACTTTAGATTCCATAAAATACAAATATGGATTTCTCTATTATCATGAGTACGGCAAGAATAACCTTCCACCGGTAATCATTTTGACCGGTGGACCGGGGAATTCATATACCCAACTCGAAGAGATGGCAAAGTCA
>JAGQWZ010000580.1 GCA_020436835.1 Saprospiraceae bacterium
ACCTTACCGGGCTCATGATCTGTTATGATACCCGCTTCCCGGAGATGGCACGCAGTTTAGCGCTGGCCGGCGCAGAAATCATTATTGTACCCACCGCCTGGCCGTTTCCCCGGGTGGAGCACTGGCAGTTGTTGAGCCGGGCTCGAGCGATTGAAAACCAATGCTATGTGGTGACGGCGAACCGGGTCGGTAAGGATGGACAGGCTATATTCTGTGGCAATAGCCGGGTGATTGATCCGCATGGAGTCGTGGTCAGCTCGGCATCGGAAGACCAGGAGGAAATTATCTATGCTGAAATCAAGCGGGATAAGTTGGATTTTATTCGAACCAGGATGCCTGTCTTTGAACATCGCCGGCCGGATGTTTATATTAAATGAATCTCAACCCTTGCCGCTTTCAGATTGGAAAAAGACCCCATTGTTATGATAAATTATAGGTGCTCCCAATACAATTTTTTGTAATCTTGCAGTCCCCTTTTGCCGCAGTGGTGGAATTGGTAGACACGCACGTTTCAGGGGCGTGTGTCCTTACGGACATGCGAGTTCGAGTCTCGCCTGCGGCACTTTCTCTTCTTTCAGTGGGCACGCTAAGGACACCCGTTCGACAATGTCTCTAAGGTGGCGCCCAGGTTTACGGTGAAAGTCGGATTCAGTTCTGTATTCATTGCATCAAAAGTCACCATAGACGGTGCGTTGATTAAACCGGTGGCATTAATTGTATTGGCAGTGTAGGTACCGGCTGCAATGGTGCCGGCCAATGGAAGCATATCTGGACAGTCTCCTATCTGAAACTTTCCATACGCTGTGGCCCATCTTCCGTCTTCATTCGGCATCATGGTCATCGTACCCTGAGTCATCGCATACTCATTGTACACCCAAAATGACACATCATCTGAGGGATCTACAACGGTTGCCGAATAATCACCCCATCTGTTCCTTGTCCCGCCAAAAGTTCTGACATAGGGTGCCACACCAGCCTTGAGTACTTTCACCGGATCTGTCATGCCCGAGGCATCACCGGAAGCACGACCGGTATAATATGCTCCTGCATACAATGTGGGAGCTGACAAGGCGAATCCAATGCCCAAATCTCCATTTTGATTGAGCGCCACGGAAGGGTAAAATGTGTGGGCACCGGTGGCAACATCTTCTCCACCCACATCGCCCTGATCACTAAAGCCGGGAGCACCACCACTGGCAGTCAGAAGCACCCAGTGAGCAGTAGCTTCTCCGCCACTGTTATAGGTGAAACATAAAGCGATTTTACCATCACGCCATACCGCATTGAGTGCTCTTGAATCTCCGGCATCAATCAAAGTGGCACTCCCCATCTGAGGTGCGTCAGGAACGGGCATGGGGTTTGTTTCAAGATCTCCCAGCCCCACATAACTGAGATTAAAAGTAGGAGCACTCAAGGGATTATCGACTCTGATTGATTGTATAAATTCATTTGTGCCATCGCTAATTCCATTATAGCCAATTAGATAAGTGCCAAGCCCGGTTGGCGTAGTTCCAAAAGTATGGGCAGGTTGAGTGGTCACCGCGATCCCTCCGCCTGAATATGGATCATAGATCGACTGCCCCAGAGCTCCACCACTGTAGATCCCACTTTTCGGAATGATCCAGAGCCTTACCCCACCAAAGGAGGTAAAATCGGGATCGGTTCCAAAAGGTTCGCCATTAAAAGCAAACATATTCGCAGCAACATAGATTGCTTCCTCGTCAATAGCAAACCCGGGATAATCCGCCCAGGTATTATTTCCGGATATCATCGTCACGGCACTGTAAGAAGCTTTCCACCACCCTGAGTTAGGATCCGCAGTCTTCGATACAGCGATATAAATTGTCGACACATCATTCCCTGTATTCATATCATCTCTTCCATCCACTTCCATTGTTACCACCAAAAATCGATCGGAATATTGATCATACAGTACCTTAGGATCAAAGGTGTTGGTTGGAGATGAAAAAAAGGATTGCAGACTCTGTGAGTTTTGAATTGTTCCTGCCTTCGTATACCACTCAAGAGAGGTATTGACAACATTTACTACATGATTCAGTCCGACAGCCCCGTGTGGATCTGGTGGAATATGCAAAAATCCACCATTGTTGGATCCATCAGTGGCAAAATCAATTGCATTTATGACATTAGAAGCAGAGGTAACTTGTGTAATCGGTTCATCCAAAAACAAACTTGGGGCTTTAACCCGAAATCGGGATGCATCGGCTCCTGAAGAAATCTCGGGAGGTCGGGGGACGCTCATCTGACTGAAGATCGGCATGAGAGGTAGGATGGAAATGATGGCAAGGACAATTGCCCGATGAAACAGACGATTGGGGGTCATGGCAGTTGGTTTTAACAATAATGTCCATTAATTTAAGGATTTTACCCGATCGTAATCTTTTTTGCTACGGAATTTTCATCCAAAGAAGTGCCATTTTTTTGGCTAAGACAATCCGGGTATTAGTATTTTTCAAATACACCCCGAAGTTCATCCAAACTTTGATCGTTCATCAACGCCAGCATCAACAAGATCCGGGCCCGGCTGGCAGATAAGTCCCGGGCATAAATGACGTCCAGTCCCGGATTGGGATCACCAACGATTCTACCTAGTGGCACCTTGCTGCTTATCACCACTACCATACTTTCCGAGGCTATCTTTAAACCATCGAAAGCTCCCTGGCTAAGCCTTCCTCCTGCCATGGATTGAAAAACCAATCCATCTAAATTTCGGCTGAGAAAATAATCCAGAATTGATGCATCAAATCCGGTAAAATCAGTGATAATCTCAACCCGGGGTAAATTGTTTGTTAAGGACAAATCAAATTCAGTGGTCAACGTATGCGGTTGTTCCACTTTCCGGTAAAATCGTACTCCCTCCGGATCTACCACACCGAGAGTACCATGAACCGGTCGAAATGTTTCGGGCCGGCGATTGTCACTTTTCCAGGCATCCCTGGCCGATAGAATTGTTTCATTAAAAACCAATAAGACTCCCCTTCCCTTTGCTTCCAAATCAGCTGCCACTCTCACCGCATTCAACAAATTTGCCGGACCATCCGGCGATACCTCATCGACCATTTTCATCGCTCCGCATAAAACTACCGGCCGGCTATCCTTCAAGGTCAGATGGAGAAAAAAAGCGGTTTCGTCAATGGTGTCTGTTCCATGGGTAATGACGACCCCTGCCAATGTCAGATCTTCAAGAAGAATTGCCTCAATCTTTCTGAAAAGTTGGAACCAGAAGTCCGGAGTAATACGGTAGGATCCGATTTTTGAAAATTCAAGGACTGTAACCGATGCATAATCCTGCAATTGGGGAAAGGTGGCAACCAGATCGGTGCCCGACACCATCGGTTGTTCGCTACGGGTGGCAATTGTGCCCCCGGTACTGATAATTAAGATCTTCGGTAGCTTCTTAATTCAAATTGGATTTAAAACAGCTATTACAATATTTTCCCTTTGTACCAGTATTACGATGTTATCCTTTGATCAGCGACTTGTACCCGACTTTGTTCTTCGCCGTTATTTTGAGAAAATAGATTCCGTCTATAAATTGGGAAAGATCAAGACTGGTCTTTGTATCAGTACTTCGCCACTCTCCTAAGCGTTGTCCCTGGGCATTAAAGATTTCTAAAAATTTATTCTCATCCAGATTTGCATCAAGCTCCACAGTTAAGCTATTTTTTACCGGATTAGGGAATACTGAAAAATCAATTAATTGTGCATTCTTAACTGCCACTGAAGCCGCATTGGGAATAAAACTCACCGGTATTCCGGTATAGACCGCATAATTTTCCGCCGGCATATCATCGACGTCAATCGCCAGATATCCAGGAAAAAAATCCTGCTGATATAAGATGTGCAACGTATCATCAACAAAAGAAGCAACGGAGGGAAAAACAGTCTCAAAAACCTCGAAAGCCTCCGGATCGGAAAATTCAGGATTAATGATATCATAGGCCGGACCCCAATTCTGACCCTGGTCGACAGATTTGACCACCAACAGATGGCGGTAGTTCTGTTCATCCAATTCATTATAGTACGCTTCGGCCACGGCTGAATAGACAATGTAGACTCCTCCCTTCTCATCCGTTGTGATGACCGGCATGGAGGTCGTAGTGCCATTGCCATAACGTGCAATCGAATTGAAAGTCAGATCGATGGTGTCATTATTATTATAATCAAGCAGGGAAGCAACCAGGGCCGGTTGCAACATGGTTTCATTCCAATAGGAGATACCGGACCAACCCGGATAAAACCGGGACGTGGAATCATCCAGAACAGAATCCTGCACATAGGCATCTGCATAGGTAATATGAGCCAGGCCATCCTGGTCAAGGGCGAGTCCACCCGAGCCATCGCTGGTGTATATCGACAGGAGACTGGGGGCAAAGGGATCTTCCGGGATATCGTCCTGGGTATATCCGTCGTCTACCTGATATTTATCCAATGGAAAATCATTGACAACCGTACGTTCCCAGGTGTCTCCGTTGTCAAAGGATTTGTAAAGAGAGATATCTCCCCATATCCCAAATACAGCAATAGCCACCGTGTTGTCCCTGGCGGCAATGGCGTAGGTATCACCCTCAATTTCATAATAATTAGTGCTATCAAGACCAGGAATCACTACATCGGTTTTATCCCAGGTCAGACCACCATCCAGCGATCGATAATATAGCGGGTGTCCATTCATACCCAGGTATTCCTGACCACCCAGATCATCCACAGGAGTGGTCAGTGCCAACACATGGATGCTCAACCCGTCCGGACCACCCGAAGCACTCCTTGGCCACAAAAGTCCTTCCGGTGTATTATTCGGTATCTCCGTTTCTACCCAGGATGCTGATCCGGCCTCCCTCCTTAAGCTAAGAAGATTCTGGCCTCCGGTATGGGTGACAATGTGAAGGGTTCCATCACTGAGCCGGGTTAAACTGGGCCAGCCGGTACGGGTAGATTCCAGTCGCAGGTCCGGCCGGGCACTCCAGTTTCCATCGACATATTCGTTGAAGCCGGTACCGCGATCGGGATAGGATAGATCAAAAGTCTGAGAATGCATCCAGACTCCCGCTTTATAGCCATCTTCACCGGCTACAATCCGGTTTTGTGAAGCTGCATTGGTCTGCAAATCGTACTGCGTCACTCCCAGGATCGTCTCCTGGTTTAGAAAGTTGGACTGAAGAGGGACTGAAACCGGGTGATCTCTTTGTTGTACTGAATTTCGAAATTGATCGAGAACTTTGATCCGGGGTACGGATTTTTGCTCGCTGAGAGGAAGTCTTAGCAACTCCTGTCCCAACAGGGATAAGGGCAGTAGGATTAAAAGAGGTAAAAAGGACGTCTTTGGCATGCTTTTATAAATTTTCCTGCCTGAAGGTATTAACTTCTCTTGGGAAAAGAGCATTTTTAGGGCCTATCAAAATCAGAGGAAATGAATCTGTTAATTTGGAAGGCAGTACATATAATTGGCTTTGTATCCTGGTTTGCGGGCTTGTTCTACCTGGTACGCCTGTACATCTATCACGTAGAAGCACTTAGCAAAGAACAACCTGACCGGGATATACTGTCTAAGCAGTTTACAATTATGGAAAAACGGCTTTTCACGATCATCGTCAGGCCGGCGATGATAATCACTTTTGTCGGAGGTATCGCTATGCTGGTGCTCAATCCGGCCTATCTGCAACAAGGCTGGATGCATATCAAACTGCTTCTGGTAGTAGCCCTTGCCGGTTTCAGTGAATTCAATCCCATGTATACTAAATTTTTGGAACGGGGAATCGCGCCGATGTCTTCAAAAAAAATGAGAATGCTCAATGAGCTGCCAACCATCTTTTTGGTGGCCATAGTCCTGTTGGGTGTCTTGAAGGATCAGATGTCATTAGTCGATTTGTTATTGACGATTGTTGTATTTACCGTAGTGCTCGGTATATTTTTCTACATATACACCAAAGCACGGCAGAAGAAAGCCTGAGATTTTACGTTCAAATAACCGGACCTTTTCCCTGGTTCAATTGTTAAACCTGAGAAAGACCGATTTAGTCGTCCACTTTCGGACACAAACTCTATTTTTGCAACCTTATGCAGTTTTTATATCCTTTGTTTCTGGCTGCTCTCGCTACCCTGGCTATTCCGGTGATCATCCACCTTTTCTATTTTCGACGCTACAAGAAAGTTCAGTTTACGAATGTGCGATTTCTGAAAGAAATAAAGGAGGAGTCCAGCATTCGCTCCCGGTTAAAGAACCTCCTTACTTTGCTGGCCCGTCTTCTGGCAGTTCTATTTTTAGTATTAGGCTTTGCCCAGCCCTTTATCAAACAGGATGACAATGTGAAGAAAGGGCAGAAGTTGATCAGCATCTTTGTTGACAATTCATATAGCATGGCTTCCCTGAGCCAGGATGCACCCCTTTTGGAAGAGGCCAAACGCAAAGCCAAGGAGATCGTCAACGCCTATGATCTCGAAGATCGCTTTCAGATCGTATCGCACGACCTGAGTGCCCGTCAACAACGATTCTTTGGCCGCGAGCAGGCCCTGGCGCAGATTGATGATCTGACTTTAACTCCGGCCGTGGTTCCGCTTTCCCGGGTCTTCCTGCGTCAGCAGCAGCTACTAAACGAGGATGAAAACCCTAACAAACTCATTTACTATGTCAGTGATTTCCAGGAGAACATAGCCGACCTGGAGCCCTCTGACACGTCATTTGAATATAATCTTCTACCTCTCAAGGCGGTAATTGAGCAAAATGTCAGCATTGACTCCGCCTGGTTCGAAGCACCGGTGCAAATGGTCAACAAAGCCAATATGCTGCTGGTAAAAGTTCACAATTGGTCAGATCAGGAAGTAGAAAACATCCAGCTTAGTATGCGCATGGATGGGGACGTAAAACCGGTTGGTGCACTGGATATTGATGCCCGTTCCACCTATATCGATACCGTCTTTATCACTGTGCTGGAGCCAGGTATCAAAAAGGCGGAGCTAAAGATCACCGATTTTCCCGTGCAATTTGACGATACGTATTTTCTCTCCTTCGAAGTGAAGCAGCAAATTCAGACACTGGTTATTAATGAAAATCAACCCAACCGCTATATTGGCTCGGCACTGGCCAGTGAAGAATATTTCCAGAAGACAGAGCGAGGGGCTTCCAACCTGGATTACTCCTCCTTCAATCAATATCAGCTGATTCTCATTAATGAGCTAAATAGCATCAGTAGCGGCTTGTCCAGTGCGCTGAGAAATTATTTATCGCAGGGAGGAAATGTCCTGGTATTTCCGGCAGCTAATTCGGACCTCACATCGTACAACGAATTTTTGACCCAG
>JAGQWZ010000581.1 GCA_020436835.1 Saprospiraceae bacterium
GAATGTCTCATTGGTGTATTCTTTCCATAGAAAATATATTGACATGCCATCAACTTTTTAAAATTCTTAGTAATCAGAAAAATGTTGAGAATGGATATGCCGGAGAGTATAGAAGAATTACTCCAGAAAATTTGACTGGATGCCATAAAATTTCGGAAAAGAGATTGGTCACATTAATTTATTTCGGTTGGAACCATTTGTCGGTGACAAAGCGAAGCCGGTACCTTATAAAAGGAAGGATTTTTATAAAGTGATGCTTGATAAGAGGTCATAGTAAAGTTCATGCTGATAAGGTGATAGAAGCAAAAAAACAAATTTTTCTCTATCTCGAATCCTTTGATTCCTTATAAGTGGGGACATCTGGATGAAATACGAAATGGCTATTTCTGTATTTTTAACCAACATTTCTTCCACCAGTATGGTGACCTGACCCAATACGCTGTTTTTCAACCACAAGGAGAACATATCTTTGAATTGGAGGATGAACAAGTCGAAAAAAATAGCTGGGATTTATGAAAGGATGTTTGAAGAATTCGCATCTGACTATATTCATAAGTATGATGTATTAAGAAATTTGGTGTTTGAATTAAGTCATTTTGCCATGTAACTGCAGTCTACGGCAATAGTGCAAGGGCGAGGAAAAGAAAGCATTAAATTTGGGTCAGGATGAAGAAATAAATGCATAGAAAAAAGAACGATTGATCAAGCTCAGATAAATCCCGCTTTCATTTGCATATGTATTTAAATTAACGTAAAAACCAAAAAAGAAATGATAAAAAGAAACCTGGGAAATAATCTGGAAGTATCTGCAATTGGCTTAGGATGCATGGGAATGAGTTTTGGGTATGGACCCCCATCCGACAAAGCGGAGATGATCAAATTAATGCATAAAGCGGTTGAGGAAGGAATCACTTTCTTTGACACCGCTGAAGTATACGGTCCATTTACCAACGAGGAATTGGTGGGAGAAGCGTTAAGACCTTACCGTGACCAGGTAATTATCGCCACGAAATTTGGCTTCGAAATTGACCCGGTTCAGAACCGGCATGTTGGTGTCAACAGTCGGCCGGAAAAGATCCGGCAAGCCGTGGAGGGTTCCCTGAAACGATTGAAAATCGATACCATTGACTTATTGTACCAACACCGGGTAGACCCGAAGGTACCTATCGAGGAAGTTGCCGGAACGGTAAAGGATCTGATCTCCGAAGGGAAGGCTAAATATTTCGGATTATCTGAAGCGGGTGCAAATACCATCCGGCGGGCTCACGTGGTACTAACAGTCTCAGCCCTTCAAAGTGAATATTCTCTATGGACCAGACAACATGAAAAGGAAATTATCCCAGCGATTGAAGAATTAGGTATTGGTCTGGTGGCTTACAGCCCGCTCGGCAAAGGCTATCTCACTGGTAAAATTGATGAAAATACCAGTTTTGGCCAGGGGGATATTCGCAACATTCTACCGAGATACACAGAAGAAGCCAGAATAGCTAACAAGGCCATGCTACACCTGCTATCAGAGATTGCTGAGCGAAAGAATGCCACACAGGCACAAATCGCCCTTGCCTGGGTGTTGGCAAAAAGGCCCTGGATCGTCCCAATACCCGGCACAACAAAAATGCACCGGATGCTGGAGAATGCTTCTGCTGTAAATATCACCCTGACTGCTGACGAACTCAGAGAAATGGAATCCAAAGCTGAGCATATTAAAATAGTGGGAAACCGCTATACAGAACAGATGGAAAAATCAACCGGACTCTAGGAATGACGAAATGACAATTAAGAATTAAGAATCACTAGTGTCCGGTTAAGTGAATAATTGAAAGGGGGGATGAATCCCCCCTAAATCAGTATATTGTTAGTCATCACAAATAAACAAATACTGATGATCAAAGGTGCAAAATTAACCGGACAGCC
>JAGQWZ010000582.1 GCA_020436835.1 Saprospiraceae bacterium
ACTATGATTTTATTTCTGGTGTTGATCGGCTATTTGGGCCAGACGATCGTAGCACGCCCGTTGATTAATCTGGTGCAGAATTTTATCTCCAGGACTCCTATTTTAAGGGATATTTATTCGGCGTTGAAGGATTTCATTGCCGCATTCGTAGGTAAGGAGCGGAAATTCAACATCCCTGTTCTGGTTTTGGTAAACCCGGTCACTCAACTGGAGAAGCTTGGTTTCCTTACGGAACAGGACCTGAGTGTGCTGGAATTGAAGGATAAAGTGGCCGTCTATTTTCCGCATTCCTATAATTTCTCAGGAGAATTATTCATTGTCCCGAGAGAGCAGGTCAGAGTGCTTGATTTGCCTGCCGGTGAAGTTATGAAGTTTGTGGTTTCAGGTGGAGTGTCCGGTTTATCGAAACACGAGTGAAGACCTGTGGGAGCGCTCCGACAAAAAAATTCGTTACATTGCAGGATGAAGTCACGCAAGGAGCTTAAGCAAGCCTATGCCCAGATGAAGCACCCCATTGGGGTATTCCAGATCAAGAACATCGCGAATGGGAAAATATTTATCGGGAGTTCGGTAAATCTATCGGCGATGTGGAACCGCCTGCGAATGCAATTAAAATCAGGGACCCATACCAATAAAGCCTTGCAGGAAGATTGGGATCATTTGGGCGAAGATCAGTTTTTGTATGAGGTGTTGGAAGAGATACCACAGAATGAAGAGAAGGACTATAGTCGCGATCTCGACGCACTGGAAACCATGTACCTTGAATCCTTGCAGCCATTTAGTCCCCGTGGCTATAATCGACCTCCCCGGCGTGAATCTTAATTTGTCCGAATGGTGTCTTGATCCATATTGATTGTTTGTAAATAGTGAAATAAACCCCAAATGATCATGGATGCAAGGGGACGAATAAAACCATAATTGTCTGTATATTCGGGAAAATACCTGGTTGATGAAACGGAGAAAAGCTTTGCAATTTGTGGCGATAGGTACAGCCAGCATAGCCTTGTGGCCCTCCTGCAAGATGGGCGGGCCAAAAGCAGTAGAAGGGCTGGGGCTAGATGCAGATCAAGAGGCTCTGGTTGATCAGTTTGCAACTGCAATACTTCCGGTAGAGGGGTTACCGGTGGAGACACCAGAAAAAAGGATTGATTTTATTACTACCATGTTGCGTGATTGTACCAGCCCGGATGAGCGCAGCCAATTTAAGAATGGGGTTAATGAACTTCAGGAATATATCCAAAATACTTTTCAGAAACCATTTGATCATTTAAGTGCTTCTGATAAGGAAACGGCATTTTCACATTTGCAAGATGGAGATGGAATTTCCGCAAACCTGAAAGTATTATATTCGAAAACCAGGTCCTGGAGCATTCAGCATTTTACCACATCCTCCTATTTCCTGAATACCTACACGGATTTTCAGTTTGTTCCGGGTCACTTTTATGGTTGTGTTCCCGTATAGCGGAAATAATGCGAAATAAATAATCTTAATTTAACATGGCAGATAATACGGATCATCATTTTGATGCGATCGTCATCGGCGCAGGGATGACAGGTGGATGGGCAGCAAAGGAATTGTGTGAGCAGGGGATAAAAACTTTATTACTGGAGCGGGGCCGTAATGTTGAGCACATCAAAGACTATCCTACCACCAATATGCAGCCATGGGAATTTCCGCACCGG
>JAGQWZ010000583.1 GCA_020436835.1 Saprospiraceae bacterium
ACCCTGTGAAGAGAACAGTTTAATGAACCGATCCTTAATTTAAAAATATAGTTCATCCAGACTGATACTCCTGCTCAATTCTATTTATCTACATTTAAAAAAAATAAATCAAGCTAAATATCCATCTGCCGAGACTCCATTTTGAACTCAATTACATTACACTAAATAGTTTGTAGCTCCATTAATTTTAAAAATGAAAGCGCTCACTGTCTTGGAAATCCTTTGATCTCTAACAGTGATTTGATAGCACAAATATGTTCTCTTTGAAGCGCAAAAGGTGTGTGTTTTCTGGAACTGGACTGATTCGCACTGTGTTTGACCGGACTGCACATTTTATGGAGCTGAGATATATTGGAGTTCAGAAGTCTCTGTGCGACAACATCCTCATTTATACCTATGCCCCTTTTCCTGGGCATTCGTAACTTGTGGCCGAGAAACTGGAAACCAAAAAACCGGCAATCCGTACCAAAAAAAGAAAGAAAGCAACCAAACTCAGAAACTACGACCACTCAATACTCTACGCAAAGGAATCCCGTTCCGTCGCTGTCGATGTCAGGGATACATGGTTTCAACCTCCGAATGGATTCGGATTCTGGACTTTCTCCATATAGAATCAGAAAAATGGATGACAAGAAAACTGTGAAGGCTAGTTCACCATTGATGCATTGTTCTCCGGCTGTACTTCGACCCGGTGCACTGCCACTTCTTCAGCGCTCATCTCGAAAACTATCACCTTATCCATCATTTCCTCCCTGCCGGCTGGATTGGAGGAGGTCCATGCCTGCAATAGATCAGGCTTATGGACTTTTAGGACCTGAAGAAATAATTCCTGGGCATGCGTTCTTTCATGGATGACGTTACAACTGCCATAGATGTGCACCACCTTTATTTTTTCATCCGACTTTTGGATCTTGTTTGTCCATATAGCCGATACGGGTGGTTGAAAGAGTGCCAGTACATCTTCAAATTCCAGGTGTTTCCACTGCTTATTTGATTTTTCGAGAAATGAAACCAAGGTCTGCGGATCGTTGCCATCGGGAATGATAAAAGGCCGGTAGCTCACATAAGGCCGGTTATGATAGGAAGTGATAAGGGTACCTACCGGATTTCTCCCAATCATCTCCAGCCCCTCCATATCTAATGATTTCCCTGAGCGTGTCGCGTCCATATATTATGATTTTCCCTAAAACGTCGCAAATGTCTGAAATCTTCAATTGACTTTCAATGAAAAAAGTCATTTTTAGTTAAACAAGTTCCGGACCATTTTGATTACTGCCCGGACCGCACCGATGCAAAGCGGAACTGGCTTGGCTAAATCACAAATGGGAGAAAGCAAATTCTGAGATCAAAAAACATATCTTTGCACCCATTTTTAAAAGAACCAAGTCGATTTGAGCCTTGTAGAAGAAATAAATAAACGACGCACTTTTGCGATTGTGAGCCATCCGGATGCAGGTAAAACCACCCTTACTGAAAAGCTGTTGCTTTTTGGGGGTGCGATTCAGGTTGCCGGTGCCGTCAAGAGCAATAAGATAAAACGTCATGCAACTTCTGATTTCATGGAGATCGAAAGGCAACGGGGTATCTCGGTCGCGACATCCGTGATGGCCTTCGAATATGATGATAAAAAGATAAATATCCTGGATACCCCGGGACACCAGGATTTTGCGGAGGATACTTACCGCACACTGACTGCAGTAGATAGTGCCATCGTGGTGATCGATGTAGCAAAAGGCGTAGAGCCCCAGACAGAAAAGCTGGTTGAAGTCTGCAGGATGCGAAACACCCCTATGATTGTATTTATCAACAAACTGGACCGGGAAGGAAGGGATGGCTTCGAGTTGCTCGATGAAATCGAAGATAAATTACAATTACATGTCTGTCCGCTAAGTTGGCCAATTGGAATGGGACAACGATTCAAAGGAGTATATAATCTGTATGAACAACAGTTGAATCTCTTCCAGCCACATGGTAAACAAGAAGAGGAAGAAATCATAGCGATCCGGGATACTTCCAGCGAACAACTGGATAAGCATGTTGGTAAAGCCGCAGCGGATGAGTTAAGGCATGATCTGGAAATATTACATACGGTCTATCCCGATTTCGATCGTCAAAAATATCTGGCAGGGGAGCTTTCCCCGGTATTTTTTGGTAGTGCCATCAATAATTTCGGAGTCAAAGAACTACTCGACTGCTTTGTAAACATTGCTCCCCCTCCCAAATCGAGATCAACGGAAGAACGGACGGTGAATCCCGAAGAAGACCAATTCAGTGGTTTTGTCTTCAAAATCCATGCGAATATGGATCCAAAACATCGTGACCGGATCGCCTTTTTACGAATTTGTTCGGGAAAATTCGAGCGGAACACAAACTACCTGCACGTACGCCAGGACCGCAAGATGAAATTCTCCAACCCGACCGCCTTTATGGCGGCAAAAAAGTCTATAATCGATGAAGCTTTTCCAGGAGACATTATCGGACTTTACGATTCAGGGAATTTTAAGATAGGAGATTCTCTGACCGCAGGAGAGAACCTGCATTTTAAGGGTATTCCCAGTTTTTCACCCGAACAATTTCGCTATATCAATAATGCAAATCCACTCAAGTCAAAACAACTGGACAAAGGGCTGCTACAACTAACGGAAGAAGGAGTGGCCCAACTTTTTACGAAGGAAGACAATAATCGTAAAATAATCGGCACGGTCGGCGCGCTGCAATTTGAAGTAATTCAATACCGCCTGGAACATGAATACGGAGCTTCCTGTTCATATGAACCGCTCTCTTTACATAAAGCTTGTTGGATCACTTCTGATAAAAAGGGAGCACTAGACAAAATGTTGAAAGAAAGAAAAAAAGATATAGCCAGAGATAAAGATGGAAATTTAGTATTCCTGGCCGAATCTGCCTGGGCTTTGAAAATGGCACAGGAAAACTATCCTCAAATTAAATTTCATTTTAAATCGGAATTCTAAAATCAAAAAAAGGAAATAGCTGTCATGGATTTTAAACAAATTGTTTCGCATGCTAAAGAATACGGATTCATTTATCAGTCTAGCGAAATTTATGACACCCTTGCAGCCGTATACGATTATGGACCAAATGGGGTCGAATTAAAAAATAACATCAAGCAGTACTGGTGGAGATCCATGGTGCAGCGGCATGAAAATATTGTAGGTATTGATGCTGCGATATTCATGCATCCAAAAACCTGGAAAGCCAGTGGTCACGTTGATGCATTTAATGATCCCTTAATTGATAATAAAGACAGTAAAAAACGATATCGGGCGGATCAGCTCATTGAAGAATATGCAGATAAACTGGAAGCCAAAGCAGAAAAAGAAATTGCCAAAGCGGCCAGGCGGTTTGGAGATAAATTTGACCGCGAACAGTTCGTTACTACAAATGAAAGGGTAGTCCGATATCTGGGTGACAAAGATGCGGTACTTAAGAGGTTGGCCACAGCTATGAAAAATAGCGACCTCACGGACTTGAAACAGCAAATTGAAGAACTTGAAATTGCCTGTCCGGAAAGTGGATCCAGAAATTGGACGGAGGTTCGACAATTTAATCTCATGTTTTCAACCCAGCTGGGAAATATTGCCGGTGAAGAAGGTAAGTTGTATCTCCGTCCGGAAACAGCTCAGGGTATTTTTGTGAATTTCCTTAACGTACAAAAGACCAGTCGACAAAAAATACCGTTTGGAATTGCCCAGATCGGCAAAGCTTTCCGCAATGAAATCGTGGCTCGTCAGTTTATTTTTCGAATGCGGGAATTTGAACAAATGGAAATGCAGTACTTCGTCCGTCCCGGCGAGGAAATGGAATGGTATGAATATTGGAAAGATCTCCGGTTGAAATGGCATAAAGCTCTTGGCACTCCCGGGGAAAAACTGCGATTTCACGATCACGATAATCTGGCTCATTATGCGAATGCCGCCGTTGATATCCAGTTTGAGTTTCCCTTTGGATTTAGGGAGCTGGAGGGAATCCATAGCCGTACTGATTTTGATCTGGGCAGCCACCAGGAATTGTCAGGCCGTAAAATGCAATATTTTGATCCTGAGCTGGAAAAAAGTTATGTACCCTATGTAGTGGAAACATCGATTGGGTGTGATCGCATGTTTTTGGCAATGCTCAGTCAATCTCTGCAGGAAGAAAGTGTACCTGACGCCTCAGGCCAAGAGTCAACTCGGGTTGTCATGAAACTGCACCCGGCAATTGCACCGATAAAATGCGCCATTTTACCGCTGGTGAAAAACAAGTCCGAACTGACAGAAAAAGCAACGGCGATCTTTAATGACCTGAAGTTTTTCACCCAGTGTCAGTATGACGAAAAGGATGCTATTGGACGACGATACCGGCGACAGGATGCTATCGGTACTCCATTCTGCATTACAGTAGATTTTGATTCTTTAGAAGATAACAGTGTCACGATCAGACACCGGGATACGCTGGCTCAGGACCGTGTGCATGTCTCCAAAATCGAAGAGGTACTCAGGGATAAAATCAATATGGAATCACTCCTCCGCAGTTTTTAGTTTATTTAATCGCGTTTACTTAGCCTTTAAAAAAGGTACGTATTTATACGAATAAAAGCAATCAGAAAATGTCAGATAAATTACCGGGTGATCCGTCACTTCCTTCCAATGATAAAGAAATTCAGGAATTAATTGACCTGGGAGAAAAACAGGCTCATAAATATTCAGTTGAAGATTTTTTTCGTAATCCGGAAAAGAGCAATTATCAGCTTTCCCCGGATGGGACATTCTTTAGTTATATGGCTCCCTACGAAAGGCGTAAAAATGTATTTGTTCAAAAAATAGGAGAAGATAATGCCATCCGCTTAACTTCCTCAACTGACAGAGATATCAGTGGATATGGCTGGGCCAGTGCAGATCGGATTATTTATATTAAAGATTCAGGGGGGGATGAAAATTTCCAGCTTTATGCTGTGGATAGAGATGGTTCTAATCCCAAAGACCTGACCCCTTTTCCAGGGGTGCGGATCCAACTGATTGATATTCTGGAAGAAAATGAAGATGAGATCATTATTGGGATGAATAAAAATAATCCTCAATTATTCGACCCGTACCGGATCAATATTCATAGCGGCGAAATGCATCAGCTGGCAGAAAACACTAATGTTCTTGAACCAATAGATACCTGGATGACCGACCATGATGGGCGGCTCCGGATTGCGACAAAAGTCGTCAATGGAACCGAATCAGTTTTGATGTACCGAGATCACGAGGATGAGGACTTCCGGGAAGTGCTCAAAACCGATTTTACGGAATCAATGTCACCTTTGTTTTTTGATTTCGAGCAAGACCATCTGGTGTACGCCACGTCAAACCTGGGCAGGGACAAAGCAGAGATTGTACGCTTTGATATGCACTCCGGAAAGGAAACAGGAGAAGTGATATTTAAGCATGAAGAAGTCGATGTATCGGGTCTCCGGTATTCCCATAAACGGAAGGTCCTGACCTCTATCGTCTATCTCACAGATAAAAGACATATTGTTTTTCTGGATAAGAATACGGAAAAGTGGTTCCGAAAACTGGAAGCGCTCCTTCCTGACCTGGAAGTTACCGTCACCAGTCACAATAAGGAAGAAGACAAATTTATCGTCCGTACCTATACGGATCGATCACTGGGGTCATATTATTTCTTTGACATTCAAACTGAAGAGCTCACCAAGATTGCCGATGTGAGTCCATGGCTGAACGAAAAGGATCTCGCGCCAATGCAACCGGTCACTTATCAAACCAGGGATGGATTAACTATTCATGGATATTTGACACTGCCCGCTAATGTTGAGGCAAAAAATATCCCCATCATAGTGCATCCGCATGGTGGTCCCTGGGTGCGGGATAGCTGGGGGTATAATCCCGAGGTTCAGTTATTTGCCACCCGCGGTTACGGAGTTTTTCAGATGAATTACCGGGGTAGTACCGGATATGGAAAATCTTTTTTTAAGTCCAGTTTCAAGGAATGGGGACGAAAAATGCAGGACGATATCACCGATGGTGTGCAGTGGTTGATAGATCGGGGCATTGCCGACAAGGATCGTATCGCGATCTATGGTGGAAGTTACGGTGGTTATGCAACATTGGCTGGAGTAACCTTTACCCCTGATCTCTATTGTTGTGCCATCGATTATGTTGGGGTATCCAATTTATTCACCTTTATGAATACCATTCCACCCTACTGGAAACCCTATCTGGATATGATGTATGAGATGGTTGGAAATCCGGAAAAGGATGTCGATCAGATGCGGGCCGCATCACCGGTCTTTCATGTGGATAAAATTATAACTCCGCTTTTTGTGGTACAGGGAGCCAATGATCCCAGGGTAAACATCGACGAATCAGATCAGATCGTACGTTCTTTACGGGAGAGAAATATAGACGTACCATATCTGGTTAAATACAATGAGGGACATGGATTTCACAATGAAGAGAATCGCTTTGAAATGTACAAGGCAACCCTCGGGTTTCTAAGCAAATACCTGGCCTGACAGACTAGAAATTAGCGGTGAGCAGCAGATCCAGATCCGTATATTTTATCTGAAATCGCTGGGCCAGGTACTCATTGGTCAGGCAACCTTTGTAGGTATAGATCCCGTGCCTGAGTCCCTGATGCTCAAAAAACAATTTCTCCAGGCTTCCGGTTTCCCCTGCTCTCAAGAGTATGGGAGTGAGAATATTACTTACAGCCATCGAACCGGTTCGGGCTACCTTGCTCGATAAATTTGGCACACAATAATGAATCACATCGTGTTTAATAAAAGTGGGCTTTTCATGGGAAGTGACTTCGCTGGTTTCGAAACACCCTCCCTGATCAATGCTCACATCGATGATCACCGCACCTGGCTTCATCTTTCGAATCATATCTTCAGGCACCATCATGGGAGTTCTTCCCGACTTCGAGTGGATCGCCCCGATGGCTACATCGGCTGTAATCAACTCCCTTTCCAGGTATACCGGGTTGAGTACAGAAGTAAAAAGTTTTCTTCCCAGACGGTTTTGCAGCCGCATGAGTTTGTAGATGTTATTATCAAAGATGCTCACTGCCGCACCTAATCCAAGTGCGGATAGTGTGGCATATTCTGCGACCACTCCGGCCCCTAAAATCACCACCTTCGCCGGGGGCACCCCACTAATTCCTCCCAGCAACACTCCATTACCTCCGCCGGTAGTTGAAAGAAGTTCCGCTGCAGTCAGAATAGCACTTAGTCCGGCTATTTCACTCATGATACGCACCACAGGAAAAGAACCATCCCGATCTTGCAGATATTCCATTGCGAGTGCGATGACCCTCTTCTGCTTGAGTTTGTGCAGGTAATCTTCAGTCAGAAACGGAAGATGTAATGGAGAGATCAAAAGTTGATTGGGGTGCAGTAAATCAATTTCGTCCAAGGTGGGAGGAGCCACTTTGATCAAACAGTCCGCCTTAAAGACTGCTTCGCGACTATCGGCTATCTCGGCTCCAACCTCACTGTATTCATTGTCGGAAAAGTTTGACTTTTCTCCTGCTCCGGTTTCGATCACCACCCGGTGTCCATGGGCAACTAAAGTTGATACCGATGAGGGTACCAGTGAAACCCGGTTCTCCTGCAAAGTGGTCTCGACCGGTATCCCGATATATAATTTCTTATGACCTTTGGACACATCCAGTACCTCCGCTTTGGTTTCCCATTGCCCCATCGATAAGATCTCTTCCCGGGTGATCTTCCTTGGATCATTCATAGTGGTTCAGCTGATCTAATTATAAAATTACAATTTTTCGGGTGTGATCTGACATATGTTCGAGTCTTAATTGAACGGTGTTGTCTGGCAGGGCAGCCTCGATCAGTCCTGGCCACTCGATAAAAGTCAGTTCACCGGAGTCAAGATAATCCTCAATCCCGATCTGTATCAATTCTTCGGCTTTTTCCAGGCGATAAAGATCAATATGATGAATCTGAACACCATCGGCTGTCAAATACGTGTTGATAATCGAAAAAGTAGGACTGGAAACAGCATCAACCACATTCAACCGGGCACAGATGGCCCTGACCAGGGTGGTTTTGCCGGTTCCCAAATCGCCTGAAAGGGTAACTACCGGGCTGTTTTCAAGAAGAGGCATCAGATGGTCAATGATCTGATCCAATTCAGCTTCGGAGCGAACTAAGAATTCGTGCAAAAAAAGATAAATTATTCCTATAAAATGTCCTCAAAAATACAATACGTGAAAAACTATTTATAACTAAATTTTTTTCTACCCAATAGGCTATAAATTAACGATTTAACAACAGTTTTCTCTGGGTAAACCGGCCGGTAATCCGTATCTTTGGAGGACCAAAATCGCGCATCAAATTTTCCAATAATGACAGTACAAAATAATGACTACGGTGCCAATAAAATTCAGGCACTAGAAGGGCTGGAAGCGGTAAGGAAAAGGCCGGGAATGTATATTGGAAGTACCGACATCAAAGGTCTGCACCATTTGGTATGGGAAGTCGTGGACAACTCCATCGATGAACACCTTGCCGGACATTGCGACCGCATTGATATGATCGTACACAAAGATCAGTCGATGACCGTCAAGGACAATGGACGGGGTATTCCGGTCGGACTACACGAGAAGCTGCAGAAGTCAGCACTGGAAGTGGTCATGACCGTACTGCATGCCGGCGGTAAATTTGATAAAGACACGTATAAAGTCTCAGGAGGTCTGCATGGTGTCGGGGTATCCTGTGTAAATGCACTCTCTTCCTATCTTAAAGCGGAAGTACACCGGGAAGGTAAAGTATTTACTCAGGAATACAGTCAGGGTAAGCCCACCACGGCTGTCCTTGAGGTAGGAGATTCTTCCGATACGGGCACCTATATCTCTTTCAAACCGGACGCTACTATTTTTGAAACAACTGAGTTTAAATACGATACGCTTGCTCAGCGACTGAAAGAACTGGCATTTCTTAACAAGGGACTGTATCTATACCTTGTCGATGAAAGGGAAATCGAAGACGATGGTAGCTTTCGGTCCGAGTCTTTTCATTCCGAAGGTGGTCTGGTCGAATATGTGCAATATCTTGATGAAAGCCGGACGGCATTCCTGGAAGAGCCCATTTATGTGACCGGTAAAAAAGATGAAGTAGAAGTGGAGGTAGCCATGCAATATAATACCGGCTATAGTGAAAACATCTATTCATTCGTAAATAACATCGCCACCAAAGAGGGTGGTACCCATGTCAGCGGATTTAAACGGGCGATTACGAGAGAGTTTAGCAAATACGGCAATGACAGCGGATTCTTCAGTAAACTGAAATTCACCGTTTCCGGTGAGGACTTTCGCGAAGGTTTGACCGCCGTAGTATCGGTGAAAGTTCCTGAACCTCAGTTTAAAGGACAAACCAAAGGTGAGTTGGGTAATTCGGAAGTGACTTCGATCGTATCCCAGTGTGTGGGTGATGTGCTGAAGCATTACCTGGAAGAAAATCCAAAGAAAGCAAAACAGATCATTGATAAAGTCGTACTGGCTGCCACTGCCCGGGAAGCCGCCCGTAAGGCAAGAGAATCCGTACAACGAAAGAATGTGCTGGCCGGAGGAGGACTACCGGGTAAATTGTCCGACTGTACTTCAAAGGACCCTACCGAATCAGAGATCTTCCTGGTCGAGGGAGACTCAGCCGGAGGAACCGCAAAACAAGGGAGAGATCGTCATTTTCAGGCCATATTGCCTCTGCGAGGTAAGATTCTCAACGTGGAGAAAGCGCTTGAACATAAGATCTATGACAATGAGGAGATCAAAAATATGTTTACCGCCCTTGGCGTCAGTATTGAGGAAAAGGATGGTGAAAGAGTGCTCAATCTGGACAAGTTAAGATATCATAAGATCGTTATCATGACCGATGCCGATGTTGACGGCAGTCACATCACTACGCTGATTCTCACTTTCTTCTTCCGGTACATGCGGGCTCTGGTGGAACGAGGGCACATCTATATTGCGGCTCCCCCACTCTACCAGGTGAAAAAGGGAAAACAGAGTATGTATTGCTGGAATGAAGATGAGCGAAAGGCCGCGATTGAAGCATATACCCAGGGCAGTGGAAATGACGGATCGGTGAAAATCCAGCGTTACAAAGGTCTCGGAGAAATGAATGCAGAGCAACTCTGGGATACCACCATGGACCCGGTAAGCAGGATCCTCAGACAAGTGACCATAGATGATGCTATGGAAGCTGATCGGGTATTCAGCATGCTCATGGGCGAAGAAGTGCCGCCCCGACGTGACTTCATCGAGCGCAATGCCAAATACGCAAAAGTAGACATTTAGGATGCTAAAAAGGTCGCAACACCCTAGGAGGTTATGCGGCCCTTCCACACATAATTCCGGCTGAACACCGCTGCGATCAGCACTGCCATGTTAAGGATGGGATTTAATAAATGAGCCAGGAGAAGTTGGGTTATTTTCTCCTCCTTTCCGGTAAATGTCAATCCATCTCTGATAAGATGATAATCGATGATGATCTTGCTGGTCATTTGCAGGAGAAACAGAAACAGTAAAATTGACGATCCCCAAAAAGTCATCCCCAGGGTAAGACAGAGGAACAGGCTATTGCAAAGAACCAACAAAGCCACATACCGGCTTGAACCATGGCTATATAATGAAGTTTTTGTAGCCCAGCGCTTTCTCTGTTGAATCAATTCCCAGAAACTTTTAACTGGCCTGGTGTAGACAATAGCAGCCACATCCTTGATAAATCCAACCGAGAAAGGATCCTTATCGTATGTTTTCTGAACCAGAAAAACATCATCACCGGACGACACATCAGGCATTTTACGATAACCGTCCAGAGCAAGAAAATCGGAGCGGTAGAATGCCAGATTGGCACCGTTAGCAAGCAATAGATATTGGCTCTGAATGCCGCCGGCAGTGGCAACCATCAATCCGGCATATTCGATCTCCTGGTAATGTTCGATGAGATTTTCTGCCTCAGCAATCATTACCGGACCAGTCACAATTCGATAATTTTGGGATAGCAAGGTCTTCACTATTGCCTGCATCCACCCGGGTCCAAAAAAGCAATCTGCATCAGTAGTAATTATGATTTCTCCTTTTGCAGACCGGATGCCTTCGGTCAATGCTTGCTTTTTGAACGTCATTTCTTCCGGATGGGAAAAAGTCAGATCAATGAGATTGATATGATGATGCCTGTTCGCAAAATCAGTCATGATTGACAGGCTGCTGTCACTTGAATGGTTATTGACCAGTATTACCTCATACTTACCGGCGGGATATCTCTGAGCCAGTAGAGATGCGAGCAATCGCTCCAAATTACTTTCTTCGTTCCGCACGGCGACCACAACACTTACCTTTGGAAAGTGTTCCAGATCACCCTCGATTTCTTTTATACCTTTCCAGGAATGCAAAAGAGATGTTTGCAGTATCCCGTAGAGGACTGTTATTACCAGCGTCAAAAGAATATAAAAGATCAAGAATAGTCAGTATGCGATTAACTTAGATCACAAATCTAGTCAAAGAGTTGCTCGTAGTCATCTTGAGTAGATGACTTTCGTCTTTCAAGCGGAGGAAGCTCTAGCGGCTCCACTTCCTCATCGACAATCTCGTAATCCGTGTACATCCCCTCTTTCTGCTCCCGGTAATCTTTCTCCAGTGATTTCATCTTTTTCCTAAATAATGATTTGCCAAACAGAAATAGAGTCACCACCGGGAAACCGAAGACAGTCAGAAGTGTAAATAAGATACCATTGAGTGTATTAAATCTCAGTTGATTGACTAACCATTTACCGTAGTTAAGTACCGTATTATAGTCAATGATCACAGCTGCGATCAGTAATGCCGGAGCCAGCCAGGCCAGAATAGTAAAAATGCTTTTGGCCAGCCAAAACAATACAAAAAGTGACGCCACCAGGAAAAGGACTCCTATGATAGCATTTGATGAACTATATCTTCTCTCAATCATGAGTAATTATCGTCTATCTCTGCAAATATAATAGCCTGGCTCACTAAAAAGTTTGGTTAAACACCATTGAATGATGGGAATTTCTACTACTGGCGGTTTAACTACGACGACGGTCCTGCGCTGAGTGAGAATCCGCTAGCGAAATTAGTCCATCCTACATCGCATCACTTTCCACAAACTGCATATCATGCAATTTGCGGTAATGGCCTCCGGGTGTATTCAGGAGCTCATCATGTGTACCAAATTCGATCATCTTCCCATGGCTCAAAACACCGACCTTATTGGCATGTTTGATGGTAGAAAGGCGATGGGCGATGATGATGGATGTCCGTTTCTGGATCAGTCTTTCGATCGCATATTGAATAATTGCTTCCGTTTCGCTATCGACAGAAGACGTTGCTTCATCGAGAATCAGGATGTCCGGATTGTATACCAAAGCTCTGACAAACGAAATAATCTGACGCTGTCCCATCGACAAATTATTACCGCGTTCATTCACCTTAAAATCATAACCATTGGGCATTCTGGAGATAAAATCATGCGCTCCGATCATTTTTGAGGCGGAAATCACTTCCTCCCTGCTAATGGAATCATCTCTAAGCGTAATGTTTTCATAGATGGTCCCGGCAAAGAGGAAGACATCTTGTAATACAATAGATATTCTTCTTCGCAAGGAAGCAAGCTCATAATCCCGGATACTCACATCATCGATTTTAACCGATCCCTTTTGTATTTCATAAAACCGGTTTAAGATATTGATTATCGTAGATTTACCTGCTCCCGTACTGCCTACCAGGGCAAGGGTTTCCCCCGGCCGCACTTCGAAAGAGACATCCTTTAAAACCGTATTTATTCCATCGTAGGCAAAAAAGACATGCTCAAATTTGATATCGCCCTTTAATCTCTGCACCTGGATCTCGCCATTATCTTCGATTTTTTCACGATTGTCCAGAACCTTAAAGACCCGGTCAGCCGCGACGACTCCCATTTGCAGCGTATTAAACCGATCGGCAATGAATCGTAAAGGTCGAAACAACATCGAAAGGTAGATCGGAAATGCAACCAGAGCACCCAGGGAGATTTCTTCACTGATCACCCCCCTTGCTCCCCACCAGACCATTAAACCAAGGGCCAGAGCAGAAATAATCTCCACCACCGGAAAGAAAACAGCATAGTAGAGAATGGAATTGAGATTCGCCTGGGTATACTCGCGGTTTATCGCTCGAAATTTATCCAATTCTCTCTTTTCTGCTGTGAAAATCTGAACAATCCGCATCCCGGATATCCTTTCTTGTAGAAAGGCATTCATTTTTGCTATCTGAGTTCTTACCACCTGAAAGGCTGACTTTACTTTCTCCTTGAAAACATAGGTTGCAATCAGCATCAACGGCAAAGTCGTCAGGCAGATCACCGTCAGTTGCCAACTGGATAAAAACATAATGACAAGGATAACGATGATCGCAAGGACGTCAGCCACTATGGTGATAACCCCCTGAGAAAAGACATTATTTATTGATTCAATGTCATTGATGGTACGTGTAGTGATCGTTCCGATAGGAGTCTGATCAAAAAAACGGAGGCGCAAACTGGTGATGTGATTAAAAACCGATTTCCGCAAATCCCGAATTACTGACTGCCCCAGCCAACTGGTGGAATAGATAAAGCCATATTGTAAAATGACCTCCAATACAAGCAATCCGGAAATTATTGCCGTCATTCTCAGCATGCCTCCCAGATCAAACTGAACGATATTTTCATCGACCATTTTATTGATCAGATAAGGCCTCAGAGAAGCGGTAGGAGCAAGTGCCACTGCAAGGATAGCGGCAAGGATAAAAACGTTTTTGTACGGCCTTGCTAACCTTAGTATTCTGCCTAAAATTTGTAAATCAAAACTGGGGGTCCCGTCGGCACTCATATAAGCTATCTAAGGTAATGTTTAACAGATTTTGGGTGAAGATGTTTCCGTATCACATCAAACCCTCATCTGCAAAGCTAAAATATCTTTGGTTAGCCACAATGATATGGTCGAATACCGAAATGTCAAGGACTTTACCTGCTTCCTGAATTTTTTTGGTCAGACGGATGTCTTCGGTACTGGGTTTGAGTTGTCCGCTTGGATGATTATGGCAAAGTATGATGGAAGAAGCGAGCAATTCCACTGCTTTGGAAAATATTATTTTGGGATCAACATAAGTCCCGGACACCCCTCCAACGCTTAGGCAAACATTGGCGAGTACCTGATTTGCTCTATCCAGGAACAGGACCCAAAATTCCTCATTTGCTTTGTCCATAAGCTTTGGTGCCAGGACCTCGTAGGCATTTTGACTGCTCCTTATAGTGATCTTGTGGTGCCTTCCTGCTCCGTTTCGCCTTCTTCCCAGCTCCAAGGCAGCAGCAATAGTGATTGCCTTAGCTTCACCAATTCCCTTAAATTTCATCAGATCTCTAATAGAGAGACGAGCCAGATCATCCAGATCACCCCTGACGGAAGAGACAATTTGTTTACTGACATCCACTGCCGACATATCCTGACTACCCGAGCCGATCAACAAAGCCAGGAGTTCGGAATCTGAAAGCGTATGGCGTCCATTGTGTTTCATTTTGTACCTCGGTTGATCGTCCGGAGCCCAGGATTTAATAGATAAAAAAGATTTTCCCTTTTCCTTCATGTGATTTATATCAACTAATCAAAAATAGAAATAAAAGTGGCTAAAGCTTACATTTGCCAAACAATCAACTATTACTACTGCCATGAACCAAAATAAAGTCTTTATCGTTGCCTCCGTTAGAACTCCAATAGGAAGCTTTGGAGGGGTCCTGTCCAGTCTCTCCGCCGTGCAACTAGGCACCATCGCTGTCAAAGGAGCCTTAGATCGGGCAAAAGTTGATCCGACCTGGGTTGATGAGGTGTTCCTGGGAAATGTGGTCTCGGCAAACCTGGGGCAGGCTCCGGCACGTCAGGTTTCAATTGCTTCCGGAATCCCCAGTAAGGTGCCATGCACCACGGTAAACAAGGTTTGTGCCTCTGGCATGAAATCAGCCATGTTCGGAGCGCAGAGCATTCAGCTCGGATTGAATGACATCGTAGTGGCCGGTGGAATGGAAAGCATGTCTCAGATTCCCTTTTATGTGCCCAAAGCCAGATTTGGCTACAAATACGGCAATGCCACGTTGGTGGATGGCCTGGTCCGTGATGGTCTTGAAGATGTGTACGACCAGTGTGCCATGGGTACGTTCGCCGATAAAACAGCTGAAAAATATGAGATCTCAAGAGAAGCACAAGATGATTTTGCCATCCGCTCATACCAGAGAAGTGCGGATACAACTGAAAAAGGGATTTTTAAAAATGAGATCGTTCCGGTGAGTATTCCCCAAAGAAAAGGCGATCCAATCCTGGTAGATGAAGATGAGGAGTACAAAAAAGTCCGCTATGATAAGATACCCACACTACCTGCAGTATTCACCAAAGGAGGTACCGTCACGGCAGCCAATGCTTCGACTATCAATGATGGTGCAGCTGCAATCATCCTCGCCAGTGAAGCCGCAGTCAAGAAATATGATCTGACTCCTATAGCCAGGATTCTATCCTATGCCGATGCTGCCCAGGATCCGCAATGGTTTACCACCGCACCGACGTTAGCTACTCCAGTAGCCCTGGAGCGAGCCGGCTTGAAGCCCGAAGATATTGACTACTATGAAGTGAATGAAGCTTTTGCCGTCGTTGCCCTGGCGTTTGGAAAGATTATGAAACTGCCGGAAGAGAAAATCAATGTACATGGTGGTGCTGTATCGTTGGGTCACCCATTGGGTGCTTCCGGAGCCCGGATCCTCACTACCTTGAATAATGTGCTCCACTCAAGAGATGGTAAAATTGGACTCGCAACTATCTGCAATGGAGGTGGTGGTGCATCCTCGATGATCATCGAAAAGGTTTAAGTAAAGATCCCCAGCAGTATGACACTTTACGGGATGTACACGTAGC
>JAGQWZ010000584.1 GCA_020436835.1 Saprospiraceae bacterium
ACTCAGGTTGGTGCAGAAGCATTATACCGGTTCGGATCAAGAGAGCAATTGTACATTGGAGCACGCTATAATAATGCCAGTGGTCAGCTTCCCGGTGAAGAAACCAACAAAGTGTCCGTGGATCGGGTAAATATCGGAGCCGGCTGGTACCTGACAAACAATATTTTGACGAAAATCGAATATGTAAGTCAGAATTACAATGACTATCCAACCCAGATGAACGAGAATGGAGCTAAGTTCCATGGAATTAATATCGAAGCAGTTGTTGCCTTCTAGTAAATAGCCAAATTATATTGAAAGGTTAGGGGGGCGGTAATAGTCCCCCTTTTTTGTCAATCTTCCTCCGAAAACGTGATGAGCAGAATATATAAAATAGTTTTAGGGCTTTTGATTTTTCCTTTGCTTCTGGCAATGGAGAATGCGCTCGAACGCAGCGTGCTTGCGGTAAAATTGGAAGATAGCAGCTACATAATTATTCATGGAGCAACCAATATTAACCAATTCGAATGTAACTATGCGACCCTCAATACGGAAGATACTATTCATGTACAGGTAGATAAATTGCAGGGAAAAGTCTTTTTCGATCAAACTAAGTTAGAAATTAGGACAACTAGTTTCGACTGCGGTAGCAGACTTATGAATCGTGATTTCGAAGAACTATTATCAGCAGACCAGTTTCCGTACATTGATATTAAGCTAAATTCTGTAACGGTTTATGATGAGGGGCAAGCCAGAGTTAAGGCTGATGTTTTAATACAGGGAAAAAGAAACACATATGAGATTCCTGTAGCCTACCAAATACTTGCAGAAAATCAGATCTATCAGGGAGTACTGAGTCTCAACATCAGAGATTTTGAAATTGAACCTCCTAAGAAGATGTTGGGAATGGTGACCGTTGATGAAATGATTAATATCGAATTTGGTTTGGTAGTAAAAGTAGAGACAACCTAACATTACCTGAGATATTTGTCGAGTTGTTTTCAAAGGGCGAGTTTAGAATGTTATGAAAGAGTCCGGATCCCCTCTGTGGGATACCGGACTTTTTTGGTACTTATGTCATCCTTTACACCTGAGATCAAGCCTTGGGACAAGGCCGTCTTATCACTTTCACTTTTTGATCCAGCTATTTTTTATTTCAGGCGGACAATTGGTTTTTCCGGCAGTTTATTACCTCCGGTCGGGCCAGAATATTTTTAGCTGTGGCTGATACACCGGCGGCCTGGAGTAATCTGAACTATTATATTGAGCACAGCGTAACTGATTCCCGTTTTCCCAATGATATGAGCGGCGTAGTTGAAGACTGTAATAAGAATAGGAATGCTTATTTCCTGAGGGGATTAGCCCGATATGAACTCGGCGAAAAATCCGAGGCGTGTTTGGATTTCAGTACGGCTATTGACTTAGGGTTTTCGATATTGGCTATTGCTGAAAAAGAATAGTGCCGGGAATTTTAGAAGGGAGATAATAGACGGAAATGAATATTTAATGGCTGTAATACACATTTCCAATATTTATAAAGTAGGAGCACTTTTTTTACAGTTGAAAAATCCTTTCCATTTGTATCCACTTCTCTCCCTGGCTTGCCCAGGGAAGCGCCTTTTGAAATTTCCACATAAGTTTTTCCCACTCCTGCACTTTTTCATTGTCCTGGTCGAGTGCTGCCTTATTTTCAAAGCTAAATGAATCTGCTACCTCCATGATCATGAATAACCGGTTTCCGGTCCGGTATATTTCCATGTTATTGATCCCACTTTCCTTGATACTATCGAGTATTTCCGGCCATACCTGGTCCGGTGCATGATATCTTTCATATTCTCTGATGAGGTCCGGGTCATCTTTTAGATCAAGAGCGAGACAATAACGTTTTGACATAATTTTTTCAATTAAGGGATTTTAAAAAATACTTTTGACTTCATCCACAGTCACTCCCAGCAATTGTTGCATTATTTTTTCCAATTTTTCCTCATCTCCTTCGAAGTGGTAAGTTTCCTGGATATGTTCACCGGAATTCCCGGACTTTAATGCCAATGCAGGAGAGGAGGTTTCCAATTCAAAAAATGGACCCAGGGGAGCTTCTCCCGGTGCAGGGGGGCCATCATTATAGGAATTTATAACATCTCCTCCGTAGGGATCATCCTGTATTTCCCAAAGGGAGTTGACATACTTGTCAACATCTCCGGGTTTACTATATCGGACAATGGTTAAAATTTGATTTTCGGCATCATAAGCTCCACATATATTTTTAGCCCTTTTCGGATTAAGTCCAATCTTACTGCGATATTTTCCATCTCCTTTAAAAAAGATCGTGTTGTCCCTGACGATTAAGCGATCGGAAGGTACCTTGCCAAAATAATCATCATTGACAATCGAGCCCATTTTTTCCTCTGGCCCGTTATTATAAGGCAAAATAATCGTTGTGCTTTCAGATGGATTATACATACCCAGCAGCCATATGGATAACAGACCATTGCTTTCCTGCCAATCGGAGGTTCCGGTGTTTGTCACCCGGTTTACGGTTTGATAACCGACCATGGGAAGGTCGCTGATTTCCGGAAGATTCAGATTGGATTTTATTTTTTGGGAAGAAAGAATCTCCACCGTTCTTTCGATTTTAAAATCAAAGGTAAATCCGGAATAATTAGTAAGAGATGCTTCTTTTTCAAAAACTATTTTTTGGGAATTCTGATCCCTGACCGGAAATTTATCCAGATCGATTAAGCGGGGAGTCTGCCAGTGTTCCAGATCAAAGGGATCATTTTGTTTAAAAAATATGGAATACTGACCGCCTTCGGGACCGAGCCAAAAACGTTCTTCCCCACCAAAAGCATTCATATGCGGAAGGGTATCCCCGGATTCAAAAAGAGACCGGTTTATCCATCCATAACTGTGTGCATTATTACTGCCGGCTGTACTGGTCATGACTCTCCCCTGCAAATCAGGACTGACAGCGACAACGGCACCCTCAGGAGATTCCAACGTCCGGATGTCTATATATTGACGAAGGAATGCGGTGTCTGCCGCAAACAGATCGCTCGAAGCTTGGTTTTTCATCTTTAAAGTATTATTCTGAGGCGGACTGGTACAAGCGGATACAATAAAAACTACATATAAAATTATTCGGAATAAATGTTTTTCCATAGATAAAATCAGGATTTGTACACAACTCCGAAAATAGTTTCGGATACCGACCAAGATAGAAATATTCATTCTAACTTTGGTGTTTTGGACTCCTGACGTTTACATTTTGGGTGATGGGAAAAATCATACAGAGAGAAGATTTTGGTCACCGGGGATAAAATATCAAATCAACTATTTTGCGCCGATTTTTATGATGAATATTATAGCAAATCCGATATTTCTTGAACATGATACTGGACAGCATCCGGAGAATCGCCAGCGATTGGAATGTCTGAATATCGAGGAATACACCGAAATTAAGGTAGATGGAGAAGAATACCTGCCTCTTGTCCACGAACGAGCACATATTCAGCAGATCAGGGACGCTGCGGCACAAGGGGCTACCTGGATTGATCAGGATACTTTTGTGGGAGCCAGAAGTTTTGATGTAGCGGTAGCTGCTGTGGGTGCGACGATCATGTCGAGTACGGCCAATGGATTTGCATTGGTCAGGCCACCTGGCCATCATGCTTACCATGACCATTCCAGCGGCTTTTGCCTTTTTAATAATCTTGCGGTAGCCGTGGAGAACTTGAGACGCGAGGGAAAGAGAGTATTTATTCTTGATTTTGACGGTCATCTGGGGGATGGCACTTCTCAATATTTTTATCATTCAGACGCGGTTATGTTTTGGTCGTTGCACCAATTTCCGGCATTTCCCGGCAAGGGTAGAAGTAATGAGATCGGATCCGGTAAAGGAAAGGGATTTACCATAAACGTTCCATTGCCACCGGGTAGTGGGGATGATATTTTTATGCATGCGTTTAAAAATTATTTTCCGGTGATAGAGCAATTTGAACCGGACGTCATCGCAATATCAGCTGGTTTTGATGCCCACCGTCACGATCCATTGTTGCAGTTGAATTTGTCTTCTAACACCTTTTACGAGATAGGCAGCATGCTGGCTGGTAAATACAGTAATATTTTTGCGGTCCTGGAGGGGGGGTATAATACTTCCGTACTCCCTCATTGTATTGGTAATTTCCTGGCCGGTATAAACAAATCTGATTTATTTTTTGATGAAGGACACTCCGTTTCATTCCGTACCTGTTGGGAACAGTATGATCTTGACCTGCATTATGGAATGTCTTGCCTGAGTCCTTATTGGAAATTTTAATATACTATGAAACAACAGTTGCAAAAATTATTTTACCCTGAAAGCATTGCGGTGATCGGCGCCACAGATCGCCCCTATTCGGTAGGAAATGCAATTATGCATAATCTGCTGAGCAATAAATATGGGGGCAAGATCTATCCGGTAAATATAAAACACAAAACCATCCATGGAATAAAGGCCTACAAGAAGATTAAAGATATTCCAGGATCAGTGGATCTGGCGGTTATTGCTACTCCGGCAAATACGGTGGCTGATCTTATTGTGGAATGCGGTGTAAAGAAAATTCCCTCTGCAATTATTATTTCCGCGGGATTTAAAGAGGTAGGTGATGAAGGATTGGAAATGTACGGACAGATCCTTAAGAATGCCCGACAATATAAGATCAGAGTCATTGGCCCCAACTGCCTGGGAATCATCAACACCTCAATCAACCTGAATGCAAGTTTTGCTTCCCGGATGGCTTTGAAGGGAAATGTTGCTTTTCTTTCCCAAAGTGGAGCACTTTGTACATCCATTCTGGATTGGTCGGTGACACAGAACGTTGGTTTTAGTCATCTCGTGTCGATAGGATCCAGCGTTGATTTGGATTTTCACGATCTGATCGATTATTTTGGTACAGACCCGAACACGTCCTGTATTCTGATATATATGGAGTCATTACAGAATGCCAGAGCATTTATGAGTGCAGCCCGGGCATATTCGCGTTCGAAGCCTATTCTGGTACTGAAAGCGGGGAAAAGTGTGGAAGGTGCGATGGCGGCCCTCTCTCATACGGGATCACTTGCAGGGAATGACCAGGTATTTGAGGCAGCGTTTCAGCGGGCAGGTATTATCCGGGTGGATAGTGTCGCTCAGCTTTTTCATTGTGCGCAGGCGCTGGCTATGGATATCCATCCCCGGGGAAACCGCCTCGCTATCGTCACCAATGC
>JAGQWZ010000585.1 GCA_020436835.1 Saprospiraceae bacterium
GGCTGTCCGGTTAATTTTGCACCTTTGATCATCAGTATTTGTTTATTTGTGATGACTAACAATATACTGATTTAGGGGGGATTCATCCCCCCTTTCAATTATTCACTTAACCGGACACTAGTGATTCCTAATTGATAATTGACAATTGACAATTGATAATTGACAATTGATAATTGATTCGTCTTTGGTGCTAATAGCCTTCTCGTCTGATTTCAAAAGATAGATTATTTTGTGCTATCGTACACGATCAAACGCTCATGAAAAATTTCCCAGGATCAAGAACTATTAACGATTTAAAGTCCGGGCAATACCATCCCGCTCTTGCTTTTCTTCTCTTCATCATTTTACTTTCCGGCCAACGAATTAATGCCCAGGATCTGCGTCATATTGATAGTATGTTGTTGAAGCTGGAAGGGGATATCCCAGACACCCTGCAAATGGAATATAACTGGGAAATTGGAAACGACTATTGGCTATACCACGAAGACAGTTTGGATCTGGCAAAAAAGTATACCAAAAGAAGTTTGCAGATAGCCGGAGAACAAAACAATAACCAGTGGCTCATTCACGGATATAATCTTTTAGGAAAGATATTCAACCTAACCCAGGAGTTGGATTCAGCACTGTGGTCATTCGATCAGGGTATGGAAGCGTGTTTGGCCCGGGAAGATTCTATGCGATTTATGATGTTGTACGACAATAAAGCAAACATTTACGTGGACAAGGGCATGTATTCGGAAGCCCTCACGATGAAACAAAATGCCAGCGACTATTTCCTTAACCATGCAGACAGCAACACCATATCTTCCAGCTATTTTGGCCTGGGATATATTTACCTGATCAAAGGAGACAATGTACCGGCGAAAGACTACTTCTATAAATCGCTTTCTTTTGCCAATGACTGGCCTCTGATAGAATCCGAAATATATGGCAACCTAGCGATGATTTACACCGATCTGAAGAATACGGATTCGGCGGAGATATGTTTCAGACAATCCGCGTTTCTCAGCAGCGAAATACCGAGTATATACAACCTCAATCTTTACGAGTATGCCCTTTTCAAAGACGAACAAGGGGAGCAGGATAGTGCCATTTATTACCTGGAACAAGTCCTGTCGGCAGAAGGCCAGGGCATGGATCTTGAGCAGTACCAGGTCATGAAACTGGATTTTGCCCGGATATTGGCAAGAAAAGGAAGAACGTCAGAGGCAAAAATGTATTACGACCAGGCCCACGCTGCAGTTGAGGATAGTCAAAACTCCAGGCACCGGCGCAAACTATACGAAGCGAAAGCGGTAATCTTTGAATCACTGGGCAACTCAAGTGAAGCCCTTACCGCTTTTAAGAAATATCAGGAACTCCAGGATAGTATTCAGAACGCGGAAAGCGAAGAGCGGTTTAAGGAAATAGAGGTTAAATACGAGACAGAAAAGAAAGAACAGGAAATTCAATATTTAAATGCGGAAAAAGAAATCAGTGCTCTGAAACTTGCCTCCTCACGGAAATGGCTCACCGGCCTCACCCTGGGCCTGGCAGCTTTAGCTCTACTGGCATTTTTCTTATTCTGGCAACGGCAGAAAATCAAGCAACAGCGAGATCAGATCAACATAGCCCTTACCGAAAAAGAAATCCTTCTCCGGGAAATACATCACCGGGTTAAAAATAACCTCCAATTTATTTCCTCTCTTTTGGGTTTACAAACGGAACATGTTTCTGATCAGACCGCACTCGGTGCCCTGCAGGAAGGCCAGGACCGGGTGCAATCAATGGCCCTCATTCACCAGGACCTTTATCAGGAGGATAATCTCACCGGCGTTGATATTAAAAAATACTTCACCAAATTGATCCGGGGACTTTTCGATTCATATAACATTCGCCGGGATCAGATCACCCTCGATCTGGACATCGAAGACCTCAACCTTGATGTAGATTCAGTCGTTCCTCTCGGCCTTATTGCGAATGAACTGGTAAGCAATAGTTTAAAATATGCGTTTCCTCAAAATCGAAGAGGAAAGATAACCGTGAAATTATTTGAACAAAATCAACAACTGATTTTACAGGTAGCTGATGATGGGATCGGGATGACAACCGACAATGTCCGGGAATTAGGTACTTCTTTTGGCTACCGACTGATCGAAGTGCTTCGCGAACAAATGAAGGGGTCACTTAAGATTCAAAACCAGGACGGCACAGTGGTCCGCTTAGAAATCAGCAAATATCAAAAGAATGAAATTCCAACGGCAACTAAATAGTTTCCATCCGTTCTGCAGAATAAAATAACTATTGGGAGAGGATCGGAAAAAAGTTTTAAAGCCTCTATTCTTTTAAAGCCTGATGACAAAGCCCCAGAAAATAGTTGTTAGCCAAAAAACCCCAGTAAGGATCTAAAATGTCGTCGCGATTTTCTGCATCAAATAACTCTTTTGCTTTTTCAAAATAAGGCAACGCCTTTTCGGCACCTCCGCCATATTCCTTTGGAGTATAAAACAAACTGGTTCCACGCAGATAGTAAACCCTCGGATTATTTTCATTTTTTGCCTTTGCCGTCTTCATATGCTCTTCAAAAATAGGCCCGTACTTCATCCACCGGTTGGCAGCGTCAATTGACATCCGGGAGCTTGCCATATTGGCTGCCAGTACCTCCCACTCATCATCTGCTTCTCCTTTCAATTCTTTGACTTTTTCAAGGTGTGCTTCGGCTTTGTCCAACCAGGGGTCTTTCTTTTTCACATCAGGCTCAAAGAACGTGATTTGCATCTGAGCATAAGCCGCATAGAAATGAGGCGCCCAGTGATCCGGCCACTTATTTGCAATCAGTTCCAACCGATTTGTAGTAGCCAGTTTATTTTGATAAGAAGTATCCATTTCCAGTTGCTCAAAAGTCTTTTTTAGAACTTCTTCCATCGATTGAGCTTTCAAACCCATCTGGAGTGATACCAATAAAAATATTATCAAATAATTGTACTTCATTTTTAGAATTTTTATGAAAATAATCTATTCCTGCAGGGGATAATACAAATAGCAATATTATAGTTCATCTTGAGAAAATTCAGTCAGGGACATAAAAAATCCAAAGAAAACACTTCTATAAATCGGTGGTTCAATCGGATATCTTGATTCTCCATCCGGAGAGTAACGATATCCAAAAATATTCTTGCGATTGGTGATGTTGTCAATCCCAATATAAAAGACTGCAAACCAATTTCCAATCGTTTTTAGGTATGCTGCCGTCAGGGCCAGATTTTGGTAATTTTTAGTTTTACTACTTAAAAAGGTCTCGTTTGGATCATAATATGGCCGGCCGGAGGCGAAGGCATAACTAAGATTGACATTCAGCCTCCATTTTTCGATAAAATACTTTGAGGTCAGATTCAAAGTATGATCTGCGATAAAGTCGGGCGTGGCCTGCCGGGGAAAATTGGCATAATCTCTCTCCGTATCAATAAAACTATAGGAAATCCAATAATCCAGATTTTTTACTGAATTTCGGTCTCTCCAAAATAAATCCACCCCTGAAGCGTAGCCTGTACCAGTATTATCGATGGATCCCATTACAAAACGGTATGGATTGGGATCGTAGACTTCATCCTTTTCTCGAATCAACCGGTCGTAGGATTTATGGTAGCCCTCGATCCGGAATATCTGATTAGGGGGGGTCACCTGATAATTAATCAGATAATGGGTGGACCTCATAAAGTCCGGTTGATATCCAGCGAGCAGATAACGATCATCCGGATTCTGGTAAAAAACGCCTCCCGCCATGGAAATCTGACTCTGCTCTCCGGTACGGATAGCCATGGAAAGTCTGGGTGCCAAAGAACTCCTCTGCAGCAAATGACTATTTTCAAAACGGATACCGGGTTTTACCGCAATGGCATTCAGGGGTCTCCACTCACCTTCCCAAAATAAGGCAGTGAGGGTCTCATCGTAGCCAAGGTTATAAATATCGTATGATCTTTGAAATGCATAACGCTGCAATTCACTACCAACGATCCATCTGAATGTTTCGGAAGGGAATGAACTGACTTCGCCCCGCCAATTGAGTCTCCAATCCTCATTATTTGAGGGGATATCGCCAAAACCGAATTCCTCTTTATTAAAACTACCCGATGCGGTGGTAAACAAACTCCATTTGTCGCCAATCCAACGGTAAGAGACATTCGAATAATTATTCTGATTGTCGCTACTGAATGGTATTGTATTACCTGGAACAAAAGGATCCGGCAGATTTACTCCACTTTTTACCTTACTTGACAGTGCCATCGCCTTGAATAGACCATTTTCTCCACTCCTGGACACAAATCGCACATTACCGTCTAGTCCTGTTGGTGTTTTGTAGAAGTCATAGTTGAGATCCGCCAATTTCAGGAAAGGTCCGATATTGGTATAATTTACTCCTCCTTCCAACGCCGACCGGTCCCAGAGTTTTGATCCGGAAACACTGGCATTGGCAAAACTTAGACCCAAATTGATCGTGGTTTGCTCTGGAAAATCAAGGGTATTTAGTTCCAGGATGGATGACAGGGCCTGTCCATATCGGGCGCTGTAACCTCCACTGCTAAAAGCCACTCCCTTAAACTGAAAAGGGGTAAAACGGCTTCTTTGAGATACGCCTGGCGCTTCACTTTGAAAAGGATTTTGCACCGCTAAGCCATCAATGACAAATTTCGCTTCGGAGGCATCACCCCCTCTGACAAATAAACCGGTTTGTCCACCGGCTTGCTGGGCTCCGGGCAAAGTCCGCATCGCCCCGGCTATATCGGCTCCGGCACCGGCTGTAGTCAATATATCTAAAGTGCTTAGTACCGCCACTTCCTGTTCGTTGTTGACTTCCATGGTTCCGGCCGAAACCACTACGGCTCCTAAAACGGCCGTACTCTCTGACAACCGGATCTCAAACTGTAAAGGAGATGCGCCTATTTCAATTTCTCGCTCCTGGGTTTCAAAACTTATACTTGATACCACCAGGACCATACTTCCGCTTTCGCTGGTACTAAATTCAAAAGTTCCTTGCTCATCCGTTGAGGTGCCATCCAATGTATTTTTCAAATACACACTTGCTCCGATCAGTTTATTTCCATCTTCATCCGTGACCACTCCCGACAGTTTTACCTGGCCAAAAGAAAAGGTCGTCAAGGCAAAAAGCCCGAGAATAATGAGCAGAAATAGTCTTTTTCGTTCAGTTCCTGTACCCATCCGGTACCGTTTGTAGTTGATCATCGTTATGCATGAGTTGACTCACACTTCAATCACAATGAAAATCAGCTTTGAGTTCGGGACCTTGCCGGTTATAGATGAATGCAAGCTAATTTTAGACGAATTGAATCTTGATCCGGAGTTCTCATTATTTGCACGCAAGCACTACCACTGAAAAAGGAGGTAGCGTCACTGAAATACCATTGTCCATGAGCTCAAATTCAGAAAAACCGATCGGTTTGATCCGTTCGGGATCTGAAAAGGTATTGTGGTCCTGCAATTTATCCGAATGAAGAATCTCGCCGGTCACTGAACTGAAATTCTTACCATAAATAGCTAACTCAAGCTTCTTGGACTGAGTTGCATCTATATTCACCAAAGAAATATGAGTAACTCCCATTTTATCTGTAGACGCCGAGGCAGAAATTGCCGGTAATTCCTGGTCATCATATTTATAGCTATCCGATTTCACTGTCAACGGCAACATGAGCGCATCGTGATGTACATTGTACATTTTCATCACATGGTACGTGGGAGTCAGAAGCATTTTCTCCTCATCGGTTAAAATTACAGCCTGCAATACATTTATGGTCTGAGCGAGATTAGCCATCTTGACCCGGTCGCAATGATTGTTGAAAATATTTAAAGTCATGCCGGCAATCATCGCATCCCGCATAGTGTTCTGCTGATAGAGAAATCCCGGATTTGTTCCTGGTTCCACATCATACCAACCTCCCCATTCGTCGACGATCAAATCGATTTTTTCTTCAGGGTCATATTGATCCATAATCGTAGTGTGCCTTTCGATCAATTCTTCCATCTCAAACGCCCGGTCCATAATCTCGAAATATTGCTTCTCACTAAAATCGGTGGCAGATCCTTTATTACTCCAGTCAATGACCGAATAATGATGTAATGCCACTCCATCCAACATATTGTGTTTGATATTCTTCATTAATACCTCCGTCCAATTGTAGTCACCGGAACTGGCACCGGAAGCGATCCGATACAAACCACCTGAGTTTGTCCAGTCAGCCATAAAAGTGACGTACTGCCGGTAGATATCAGAATAATATTCCGGAGTCATATTACCTCCGCAACCCCAGGCTTCATTTCCAACTCCCCAGTATTTTACCGCCCAGGGCTTTTCTCTCCCATTCTTCCTCCGCAGGTCAGCCATGGGACTCACTCCATCATGGTTTACATACTGAATCCATTCAGCCATTTCCTGCACGGTTCCACTTCCAACATTCGCCGACAAATAGGGTTCAGCATCCAGCATTTCACACATATTCAGAAATTCATGAGTGCCGAAGCTGTTGTCTTCCGTCACCCCTCCCCACCAGGTGTTGACGATTGTGGGCCGTTCGGATTTTGGTCCTATGCCATCCTTCCAATGATAGGTATCGGCAAAACAACCTCCCGGCCAGCGTAAATTAGGTACTTTCAGTGCCCTCAGTGCTTCAAGGACATCTTTACGTACGCCCTTTTCATTGGGTATTTTTGTGTTGTCCTCACCGACAAAAAATCCTCCATAAATACACCGGCCCAGATGTTCGGAGAAATGACCATAAATATGTCTGCTTATGGTATCCTGTCCCAGATCTGCATTTATAGTGACCCGGTTTTGGGCCGATAAGTAAAAAAATGAAATAAAAAAGAACAATGTTGTAATGATAATTTCCTTCTTCATAATTAGTCCCGTTAATTTTCCCAATCAATTATTTTATGGCATTATTTCCAGATTTTCCCAACGAATATTCCATTTTCCGTTACTGGGAAATCCAGGATTTATCTTTTCGTTACCGTCCCATCCGGCGGCCATCATCGCAACTGCTGTCAACAAGCCTCCATTTCCCGGCAAATATAATCTTAACCTTTTATCCTGGTAATTGTGTCCATTTCCGAGGTACGTATTCTTTTGCACATCCATAAACAAAGCATCGATGGCTCGTTCAGGCTTGCCCAGCCTGGCAGCAGTCATCGCTACCATCGGATAGTCCCAACCCCAGGTATTTTGCCAATTCCACTGACGGAATATTTCATCGAAAGTGCGTTCCATCAAGCCGGTATCGATCTTTTCGGATCCTGGCAACATGCCAAAAGCGCCCAACACAATCGGGTGATCTCTTCTGTTTTCATCGTCCGTATAAGCTTCTACCGCACCGGCACAAGGTAAATACAAATTGTTATGAACCGGTAAGGGGGTGAGTTTGTCAATCACTTCTTGCCATTGCTCATTTCTCTCCATTCCCATCCTCTCGCGCCATTTCTGTGCGATACCGAGGGCAAAATGCCAGTATGCCAACTCAAAGGGTGGATCATCAGTCTCCATGGGAGGAAAGATTTCCTGGGCAGGAATCAATGGATGACATAAATGATATGCCGAATCACCGGCACTTAATTGGGCAAAAGAAGCCATGAACTCAGCGGTTTCAAAAACTATTTCTGAATATTGATTCAAGACCGCTTTATCCGGCTTTTTTCGATATACCAATTCGGCAAAATAAATGGGATGTGGCTGCTGCCAGACCAGAAACTCCCCCACATTGGAAGGGCTGATTCTCCCATTGGGACCAGTCATCTTCTGCCATCGCACCCCGGCGAAACCCTGCCACGCTGCAGTATGCCGGGCTTGATGCAATACCTTTCCATACCAGGGTAAGCTCTTCTCAAGGAGAGCCAGGCGATCCCACAATGCAAAATGAACTCCATGCCACCAATGCATTTCCAGATGAAATTTCCCGTACCAGCTGTTGCCCGTGAGGCCTGTTTCCTGAGGGGGATAATCGCCGGCACAATTGATCCGGGTCAGATATTGCGATAAAACCACCCTCCTTTCCAACTCGCTCGCCCGCGGATCGGTACACCCGGAAAAATCAATGGCCCCGCCATTAGTCCAGAAAGCTTCAGAAGCCTGCCGGCTATTTTCTAATGTTTCCCGGTAGTCAGGAAGGGGTGCATCGGATTTGTTGTCGCTCCATTCAACGGTTGTCTCAAATGAGGTCAATCCGGCCTCCGGTGCCAGCACAAAACGGTGTTTCCCCTCCTCCTGAATGTCTATACTGACATTAGAACTAACTGCTACATGGTACGTCGTACTGTCCAGCGTACGGAGAATCGCAACGGACCGGGGGCTTTGACTGCTGATCCTACTCTCATGTTTTTCCGCCTGGTTCCAATCATACCCTGCACAGGTATGGCAATCATTTCCATAGGGAAACTGTAGTTTGATCCTGATTCTACCAGTGGTCAGCAAGGGAGATTCCACCCGAAAAGAGACGAGATCACGCTGTGGATGGGCAGCCACCGTCACCTGAACCGGCTTGCCTTCGATCGAATAATTGCTGGTAATTATGCCTGACCACAAATCCAGTTCCTGATCAATATCTTCAAGGTCGGTAATTTGAATTTCAGAGCCATCTTCCTTCGAAATCGAGAGTCCCAGGATCCCTAAATGCAGACGATGAGGATTGGTCCTCAACCAGTGGGAAGCGGCTCCGGCACGTTGCTCGCGGTGCTGCACGGCGAAGGGAATCGTCCGGTTATTGCAACTTTCGAATTCTTCGGCAACATCATCGATCCGATAATTTTCCGGATTGGGAAAGCTATGCCACCCCCACTGCGATTGGGTGCTTAAAGGCATGCCATTTTCATAGATTTCAGGAAATGTCTGAAGACCGGTCACGTCCACCGTATAAGCAAATTCGCCATTGCCTACCGTGAGAGCTTCAAGCGTATCCGGTTTGCTCACATGAACATTATGTCGATGTACCAGGGCAAAACGGTCAATCTTCTCCGGATCCATTTCTTTTCCGGATTTACACGAAACAATTAAAAAAGACAGAAAAAGAACTATAGATGACCTCTGCATAAATATTTTCTTAAGGGTGGATAAATTCTGAATAATTCATCCTAATCACCAGTATTAGACTTATAGTTTTTTAATTTTTCAAAGGTCTGAAGATCAACTCTGAAAACGGAACCATGCCGGGTGCCTTCCGGAAATTGAATCTGATCACTAATATCCTCCCAGGTAGTAAGGTCTTTACTGACGATCGCTCCCATCTTATGACGGGTATACATATCAAAATACAGAATCCATTTATCCCCCAATTTTGTGGCAGTGGGACCTTCAACCCAATTATCTGTCACTGGCCCGGAAGGTTCCGAATAGGGGCCGGTCATTTTCTCTGCTTTTGAGATCAGAATATTTTTTTCTACTTGTGGATGTTTCGTCTCATTTTTGACAAAAAGCAGGTATTCATCATGGGCTTTCAATATGGTGCCATCGATTACATTGAACCCATGATCATAGAAAAGTTCGGTTTGGGAAAATTCAATAAAATCTGCAGTGGTGACATAGTACATCCGGTGATTATATCCGTTATCTCCTGTCGAATCTGTGTCCGGAAATTTACCCGGAATCGTGGTCGACCAATATATCATATACATCCCCTGTTTGTCATCAAAAATAATCTCCGGTGCCCAACAATTTCTCGCTGTGGCTTCATGTTCCATCACTGGAATATATCTTTGTGCAGACCAATTAATTAAATCATTGGAGTACGCATAGCCAACACCCTTCTCGTTCCAGCTAACCGTCCACACCATATGAAATTTTCCATCCGGTCCCTTAATAATGCAGGGGTCCCGCATCAACTTATCTCTTCCCACCTGAGGGGCCAGAAATGACTTATTTTCGTTCAGGGGAGTCCAGGAATATCCATTATCGCTATAAGCCAGATACAGGCCATCCTGACCATTATCCATAAAATAAGAAAAGAGAAAAATACTGTCCTGGCTGTAGAGAGGTACTTGTGTTAAAAAGAACAGGCTTAGGATAAATAATCTAAATCTCATAATTATTGGATTCTTGCAGAAATTAGGCGAAAGCTCCAGTTTAAAACTTTACCTCCTTTCCCTCAATTAATCTTACCGGTCCCAATAAACCGGATGGGAGGGGTTCCCAGCCGGAGGCATCGAAAAGGCCATTTTCCCCTCGATTTTCCGCTCTCCGGGGTGGAAAATTCACATTGTAGAATTTTTTCCAGTAAATGTTTTTCTTGTCCATATCTATGATCCGGTTTGCCATCAAATTGGAAACATGGATCTCCAATCTATTAGTTTCTCTCAATTCATCAGCATCAATCCTCAGTCGGAATTGCGGACCAATCAAAGTACCCTTGTCCCGATCATTTAAAAAGACGTGTGCACTTTCATATACTTCTCCCAGGTCCAGAATCCAGGAGCCCGGGTGATCATCAGGCTCGGAAAATTCGGTTTGGTAAATAGCCCGGCCGGAAAAAGCGCCGAATATTGAGTCCATGGCTGACCATGACTGCAGGTTTTCCATTTCCAGATCGGGAGGTAATTCTGGACCTCCATCGACAAATCGGACGGACCAGCGCCGGTCGAGCACATCTACAGTATCACCCTCCTCTAGATATGGCCACGGTTCAGCATCAACCTTTGCCTCCGTTACCAATAAAATCAAACCCTGTCCTTTCTGCAATTGAAGATAGGCTTCGGGCTGCCCCTCGGCTTCCCGTATGGTTGCGGCTCCGACA
>JAGQWZ010000586.1 GCA_020436835.1 Saprospiraceae bacterium
GACTGAATGCCTCCCAATCCAAAGAGATCTGGTTTGATCCCCGGTATGGAATTTCTTATGTAATTCACTCCAGCAATACGTTGGGAATCCAGACGTATTCACCTCCGACTTCGGGAAAAGGTCGTGATTGGATTCTGATCATTGAAGATGTGGCTAAAGAATTTGCGCTGCCCGGCCAGTAGAATCATCTAATTAGAATCTGAACATGTAAACTTCCAGGTTATGCCTCGTTTTTGCGTTTGCCTATTGCTCGTATTTACGACTCATTATTTCATTTTTTCGCAGGGTATTCAACCCAGTGATAAATTTCCTCAGTACTGGTCTTATCAGGGAAAGGAAACCCTCCTGCTGGGTGGCTCGATTGAAGATAATCTTTTTCAGATCGATTCGCTGGATGAGCACCTGGACCTCTTGTTAGCTTGTGGGGGTAATTACGTCAGAAATACGATGAGCAGCCGGGATACCGGAAACGTGTGGCCTTTTTATCTGGATGAAGATGGGAAATATGATTTAAATAGATTTAATGACGAATATTGGGATCGTTTCAGTCATTTTTTAGAAGCGACCAAAGCCCGGAATATTATCGTTCAGATCGAAGTCTGGGCCACTTTTGATTTCTATCGGGAGCCCTGGCAAAGCAATCCTTTTAATCCAAAGAATAACAAAAATTATAATGAAGCAAGGACGAAATTGGCAGTCGATATACCAACACATCCTGTCTTCACCGGGAATAATTTCTTTCGATCGGTTCCATCCCAGATGCATCTGACTCCGGTATTATGGTATCAGAAATTATTTGTCGATAAATTATTATCCTATTCCCTCAATTACGATCATGTACTTTATTGCATGGACAATGAAACCTCGGTCACTTCTGACTGGGCAAAGTTCTGGGCCCAGTACATTAAGAAGCAAGCTTTTCTTCAGGATAAAAAAGTCGAAACCACCGAAATGTGGGATCCACACAACCTCGATCACCCTGCACATTTTGAAACGTTTGATCATCCGGAATTTTTCTCCTTTGTCGATATATCGCAGAATAATCACCTGGGTGGAGATGAACACTGGAACAATGGATTAAAACAAATCGATTATTTGACGAAAATGGATATGCTTCGTCCGGTAAACAATGTAAAGGTATATGGAAATGACGGAGGCAGGCATCAGACGACCCAAAATGCTGTCGAATCATTCTGCCGGAATGTACTTTTTGGTGCAGCAAGTGTTCGTTTTCACCGTCCCACCAGCGGGCAGGGGTTGAATGACGTCGCTCAGGCAGTGATCAGAAGTATGCGGAAAATTGCGCAATTGGAAGGATTTTATGAGGGGAAGCCGGATAATTCCATTTTAATGGACCGGGCTCCCAATGAAGCTTTTGCCCGGATATTGCCCGGGGCGACCCTGATTTATTTTCCTCAGCGAGGACAGGTTACAATAAAAGAAAATCAAAAATCAACTTTGATATGGATGAATATACTAACCAATCAGGAAATGCCGGGTCAGCTGAAGGAGGCCGGAAATAATCTCTGGATTGTCGAACCTCCTGACAACGGGCATTGGATCGCCATGATCATTGCCGAATAGAAATTTAATATGATACGCTAAGCTTATTTTACATGGGACAAATGAAAAAGAAGAATGACTCGACGCCACTGGCGGTGATCCTTATGCATTGTCCGGATCAAAAGGGACTGGTGGCAGCGGTCACCAATTATTTATTTTCCCTGCAGGCGAATATCGTCGATCTCGATCAGCATGTGGACCTCGATTCCGGGCAGTTTTTTATGCGGGTAGCCTGGGAACTGGAAGGCTTTGTTTTACCTGCCGACGGCATCGCCGATGACTTTAAAAAGAATATTGCAGATAAATTCGATATGAAATTTCAACTGCATATTACCGATAGGCCCATGCGGATGGCGGTCTTTGTGACCAGGTTATCCCACTGTCTTTACGATCTGTTGCAGCGCTATAAATCGAAAGAATGGAATGTAGAAATTCCTGTGATTATATCAAATCATAATAATCTGCGTCCGATTGCCGATCAATTTGAAATTCCGTTTCATTATTTTGAGGTCAATCCCGAAAATAAATTGGAACAGGAAGAAAACATATTGCACCTGCTGGGGGAGGAAGAAATTGACTTTTTAGTGCTGGCACGTTACATGCAGATCCTGTCTGCAAAAATGATTGCTAAATATCCAAACCGGATTATCAATATTCACCATTCATTTTTGCCCGCTTTTATCGGTGCCCGTCCCTACCACCAGGCCTTTGAACGGGGCGTCAAGATCATCGGAGCCACCAGTCATTACATAACAGAAGACCTGGATGCCGGACCGATCATTGCCCAGGATGTGGAACATATTACCCATAAAGACAGTGTCAAAGATCTGATCCGCAAAGGCAAGGACCTCGAGAAACTGGTGCTGGCCCGGGCGGTCTGGAATCACCTCCAGCATAATATATTGCCGTATAAAAACCGGACATTTATTTTCTAGTGGGACTGTAATATTTAGATTTATACACTCGATTTGAATGTTGCTGCCCACCAGGTGCTTTTCCGCAAATAAAAAAAGCCAGCACTTTAGATCAAAGTGCCGGCCGTCACATTAAACCAACCCACTTATTTTTTTAGTCCGGTCACATCATTGTGAAAGCTGGCACTCGATGCCATCGCCACCGGATTTTCATCACTGCTTACACAGAAATCATCCAGCCAGAACAATGCATTCTGATCGATGGCATAAAAATTAATCGCACCGAATTTTGAAACGCCGTTTGCCGACTGGGCGGTCCAGTTACTGGGCCAGCTGGCAATGGCCTGATCATTAATTATTAACCGGGTAATTTTTTGTTCGAAATTAAATGCCAGAGAAATTCTATTCCAGGTATTTTGCCGGTAAGTGAAATCAGCTTCCTGATTGTTAATTTCTACTCTTCCCGACTGATCGGTATCAAGATAGATCTGAGCTCCAAATTCTGTACCGGGACTGGAATATTTTTGAATATTAAAATAGGCAGAACTACCGGAGCCCACGTACATATCCCAGGATACTTTAAACTGATCCGTACTTAACGAACCCGGATTATATAAAATATCCGGATTCTGAGTATAGTTGTAGTCTATCTTCACCACCTTTCCCCAGGTGTAGCTCTGCAATTCTCCAAAACCGGAGGCATTTGACCATTTCGCCCAATTAGGTGATGCCTCATAGGTATCCTGATCATAGGATTCGAAATCATCACAACTCAGGATGGCCAGACTGTCCGGACAAGAACAGTCATCGAGCGTTTCCGTACTGCCGGTGCCAGGGTACATCTTTTTAATAAACTGAATATCCAGGTTTGATAGCGTTGTATTAAATGTTGGGTTCCAATTTCCATAAACAAGAGATCGTGGAATATAGTAGTGCATGATGGAGCTGGGATCATATTCCGTATAATTGGTCGTATTAGTGCTGTATTTGTCAAAAATATTTGCGTCGACATCGCTCTTTGACCAGTCCTGGGTTTGCTGGTAATAACTGTACACAGCATCCCGGTTCCAGTTGATCGAAGCCTGAGGATGTTGATGTTCATGCGCCAGACCCAAGGCATGTCCGAATTCATGGAGGGTGGTGCGCCTGAATTCAGTGTTGCTGGTTTGATTGTTGAACCAACCGAAATTCATCGTGGCCCGGTAAGAAGGGATATACGAGTTTGTCCGCCCGATATACGACCAGGAGCCGTCGTCCGTATCAAACGAAATTCTGATATCACTGGGTTCGCTGTCAACGAACTCCAAGGTCATATTTGCATATTTTGACCACTCCGTGGCATACTGCCTTACCTTGGACTGGACGTAGGCACTTCCCCCCAAAAATCGGACTCGCAGGGTATTTTTATTCCAGAAGAGATTTTTGGGCCCGAAAGCACGGGAAGGATCTTCCGCATAAAGTTCGGTGCAAATGCCGGGACTCTCATCAGAGGCAATAGATTCAAGCGTAGAAGAATCGGTAATGGTCTCTGAGAGATTCTCTTTTGAACAATTGATTAAAGAAAAAACAAGAAAAAGCAGGAAGCCGAAACTAATAATTCTCATGACAGGGCGATTTTAGTGAAGTAGAATTGCTTCCTATATTTTCTTTTATCTGAAAACCCTAACGTGAAATTCTATCGGCCGTTGATAATTCGCGCTGTTTTTAACTTTAAATTATTAACTAAGGATTGTATGTGAAAATTTTCTTAAGAAAGACTCGATCCGGTTGTCAGAGAAGTGGTTCCAGCACTTTCCACACATTGTTAGCCACTATTTTTTGTCCCACCGGATTTGGGTGCATTCCATCCTCCAGGTTGAGTTCCGGATTTCCAGCTACTCCTTCAAGCAGGAAAGGTATCAGTGGGATATCGTTGTTTTCACTTAGTTGCCGGTAAATAATCTCAAAGGTCTTCGCATATTCAGATCCCATATTGGGTGGAGCTTTCATGCCTGCTAAGATGATCTTGATATCCGGGTCTTTGCCCTGCACAATGCTGATGATGTTCTGCAAATTTTCTACGGTCGAGGCCAGATCAAATCCCCGCAAGGCATCATTCGCTCCCAGTTCCAGTACAAAAATGTCGACTTGCTGGTTGAGTGTCCATTCAATCCTGGCATGACCTCCCGCACTCGTTTCTCCACTCACGCCGGCATTGACGACTTTGTAGTCCAGGCCCAGGGAATCGATCCGTTTCTGAATTAGTGCCGGAAAGCTCTTGGATTCTTCCAGCCCATATCCTGCCGTCAGACTGTTGCCGAAAAATAATATTACTTTCTTGTGATCCTCATTCTCCGGTTCAGACATGGGAGCGGTCTCTCCAGTATCTTCTGTGGTTTTGGTGGTCTTATTTGTACAACCGGGCATAACCAGGGACAACTCACCCCAGACCAGAAGTGAAATGATAAATAGGGATCCGGTTCGTCGAGATAACTTCATAACATTTGATTGGCTCCGGGAATTAAACAACTCACTGATTTTTCTGTTACTTTCGACATAATTTCAAGTGAAGCTATGTCCCACATTTTGCAAGTTAAAGATGTTTCGAAGGAATACCAAAGTGGACAACACCAATTAACGGTTCTCGACAAGATCACTTTTACGATCCAACCCGGTGAGACCGTGGCTATCGTGGGACCCTCGGGAAGTGGTAAGACTACTTTATTAGGCCTGTGTGCCGGTCTGGACTATCCATCCCGGGGACAGATCATCCTGGACCATCAGGTGTTAAATGATCTGGATGAAGATGAAAGGGCGGATCTTCGCAATGAGAAAATTGGGTTTATATTTCAGGATTTTCAACTGATCCCAACGCTTACCGCGGAGGAAAATGTATCCGTACCGTTAGAGCTGCGGGGAGATAAGAATGCAGGAGCCGTCTCCAAATCGCTGTTAGACCGGGTTGGACTGAGTGAGCGGTCTCACCATTATCCCGTTCAATTGAGTGGAGGGGAGCAACAACGCATTTGTATTGCCAGAGCTTTTTCCACCTCTCCGCCGATCCTCTTTGCCGATGAACCAACCGGCAACCTGGATGAAGAAACCGGGGAGCAAATCGAGTCGTTACTCTTTGATCTGAACCGGGAAAAAGGTACCACCCTGGTGATCGTGACGCACGATATGGAACTGGCACGGCGTACCAACAGAATTATTCGTTTGAAGGGAGGTCAAATCATCTCCGATCAAGAGGTGGCCGCCCATGCGTAACTGGCGATTTTTATTTCGTACTGCCTACAGAGACAGCAGGAGAAACCGGGGAAAACTGGTACTGTTTATGTCCTCGATTGTACTCGGTATAGCTGCGCTGGTGGCTATCAATTCCTTCAATTATAATTTGCTGGAAGATATTGATCAGGAGGCTGCCGCACTATTGGGTGCTGACCTGGTAGTGACCAGCAACCGGCCAATGGGCCCTGATTCGAAAAAAATACTGGACTCTCTTGAGGCTGAACGGGCATCCGAGATCGAGATGCTATCCATGGCTTTTTTCCCGGAGCACAGTACCTCACAATTTGTAAGGATTAAAGCCCTGGAGGGCGCATTTCCCTTTTATGGTGCTTTGGAAACCGAGCCTCCGGAAGCGGCATCGGAATTCAAAGAGGACAAATTTGCGGTGCTCGATGAGACGATCATGCTCGAACAGGGATTAAAAATTAATCAGCATGTCAGACTGGGAGATGAGACTTTTAAAATAATCGGGCAAATAAAGAAGTCGATTGGCTCGTCCGGTATGCGCTCTACTTTTGCCCCGGCAGTTTATATCAGTAAAACGTACATAGACAGCACGGGGTTAATTCAGCCCGGCAGTTTGGTTAACTACTCCTATTATTATAAGGTCAATCCTGATTTTCCCGTAGATATCTGGAAGGAAGAGCTGGTGGATGAACTGCGGAAGGAGAGTATGCGTATGGAGACAGTTTCTGATCGACAGGAAAATGTCAGTGATGCCTTTGCCGGATTGTATGATTTTCTGAATCTGGTTGCTTTAGTTGCCCTTCTATTAGGTTGTATTGGGGTGGCAAGCAGTGTTTTTATTTACATTAAAAGCAAGATTTCTTCCATTGCGATCTTTCGGTGTCTGGGTCTGCGCAGCACAGATGCCTTTCTGATCTATTTTATTCAGATCGGTGCATTTGGTCTTTTAAGTGTTTTTATTGGGGTGATTCTGGGAAGTGCGGTTCAGGTATTATTGCCAATGGTATTGTCGGATTTCCTTCCTTTTGAAGTGGAATTTTCCCTCTCCTGGAAAGCCATTCTGGAAGGACTTTTTATCGGATTAACCATGACTTTGCTTTTCTCATTTCTTCCCTTGCTTTCTGCCGGTAAAGTCAGTCCCTTACGCACGCTGCGCATGGTTGGAAATCCGGAAATAAAATGGAATGAGCGCAGCAGTATTCTGGTATTTTTTGGTATCCTTATTTCTATTTTAATTTTCCTCTACCGGATGACCGGAGAATGGGAATTAAGCTTTTTATTTATCCTCGGTCTACTGGGTTCATTTACTATTCTTTATTTATTTGCCCGTCTTATTATCTATTTAGTCCAAAGGTTTTTTCCCCGGCACCTCAGTTTTTCTATTCGACAGGGAATTTCAAATTTATACCGCCCGAACAACCAGACGACAATCCTTCTGGTTTCCATTGGGCTGGGTACGGCGGTGTTAACGACGTTATTTATTATTCAGGGTTTATTATTGCAGAATGTAGCCCAAATGGACGCCGGCAACCAACCGAACATGTTTCTTTTTGGTATCGAAACTCCCCAAAAGGATAGCGTTGCGGAAATGGTACAAGCCAGGGATATGCCCCTCATACAGCAATTGCCTATCGTCACCATGCGATTGGAAGGTTGGAAGGGGAGGAGTAAAGCAGATTGGCTGGAAGATTCGACCCGGACTGCCAGGGGCTGGGCGATCCACCGCGAGTCGAGAGTCACTTACCGGGATTCGCTGGATTCCAATGAAGAGCTGGTTCGGGGCGACTTCAGGAAAACCGGAGATGGTTTCAAGGATACGATTTTCATTTCTTTAGCCACGGCGTATGCCGAAGCGATGGATGTCGATCTGGGAGACGAGATGGAATTTAATGTACAGGGTACGCTGCTAAAAACCTATGTTGGCAGTATCCGGAAAATCGACAATGCCAACATGCGCGCTCGTTTCCTGATTCTTTTTCCGCCGGGGGTACTGGAAAAGGCACCGCAATTCCATGTCCTGGTCACTAAATCTCCGTCGCCTCAAATCACCGCTGAATTGAGAAATGATGTAGTAAAAACGTTTCCAAATGTGTCAATCGTAGATTTGGGAATGGTTTTGGAAACCATAAGAGAAATACTTGCCAAAGTAGCCTACATAATAAAATTCATGGCCATTTTCTGCATTCTTACTGGCTTGATTGTACTACTTAGTTCTCTGATGTTGAGTAAATATCAGCGAATAAAAGAGAGCGTTTTGCTGCGTACCCTTGGAGCCAGCCGAAGTCAAATAAATGCGATTAATTTTATTGAATATTTATTTCTGGGCAGTCTTTCCGCTTTAACCGGAATCATCATTGCGCTGATTTCCAGCTATGTCATTGCCCGTTTTCAGATGGACCTCGATTTCATCTTTAACTGGATGCCGGTGATTGTCATGTTTTTGTCCGTGGTAATTTTTACGGTGCTGATCGGAATTTTAAATAGCCGGGAAGTGGTTAACAAACCCCCGTTGGAAGTGCTCAGAAAGGAAGTTGGATAGGATTCAGCGGTTTAGGAATTGACAATTCCGTTATATATTATGCAATCAGGCATTGATAACCGTAGAGCGCGGAGCATCCTGAGCATGTCGAAGGAAATTTGCCGACTTACGCACGATACACTTTAGGCTTAATTTAACAGCAAGGAATTAAGAATTGATAATCACTAGTGTCCGGTTAAGTGAATAATTGAAAGGGGGGATGAATCCCCCCTAAATCAGTATATTGTTAGTCATCACAAATAAACAAATACTGATGATCAAAGGTGCAAAATTAACCGGACAGCC
>JAGQWZ010000587.1 GCA_020436835.1 Saprospiraceae bacterium
GCTAACGTAACGAGTGGTGCTTACAAGGAGTACTACAAGAAAATGTATAAAGAGTAGTAGAATATGTTTCAACTGACCTTCGGATCATCTTTTAGATTCCTTGTTCTGGTAATGTTTCTGACGCTATCAGGAGCAGTATCCGTATTTTCTCAGGTGACCGAAGCCTTGCTTCGTCAGCAATTGGTGGAAAGAGGAATTGATGAAGGGGCATTTAGGCAAAAACTTAAGGAGAGGGGTATTTTATATGAGTCCATTGACCAGGTCCCTCCGGAAGAATACCCGCAAATTGAAGTCATTGTAAAGGAGATTATCGCAGAGTTGGAGCAGGCTAAAGTACAGGAAGAACAAACCTTGCAGTTGGAAAATCCGACGCTGGACCCGGATGAAGCAGACAAAGCCAGTGATGCGATTCAACAGGCCAGCAAAGCTGTGTCGGAAGGTGCCAGCATTGAAGAGGCGGTGGTAGAAGCGGTAGACGAAAAGGAGCCCGATCTGCCCAGTCCTAAAATCTATGGGCAAAATATTTTTAGAAATCAGACACTGCAGGTGTTCAGGCAGGCGGATAATATCAAACCACGGGATAATTACCGTTTGGGGCCGGGTGATGAACTTACCATATCGATCTGGGGAACTTCCATTTTTGAACGAACCTATACCATTGATGAATCAGGGTATATCAATCCCAGTGCAATGCCCCGGATCTACCTCAAGGACATGAACTTCAGTGCCGCCAGGGAAAAGTTACTGCGGAATTTTGCCTCCTTCAACCGTTTTCAACCGGATCAGTTTGAGGTCTCACTACGGTTTGCCCGGACCATTTCCATCGGAATTTTCGGGGAAGTCTTTAATCCCGGCAGTCATACGATTTCTGCTATCAACTCAGCGTTTAATGCGCTGGTAGCTGCGGGTGGCCCAACGGACATCGGTACCTTGCGAAACATCAAATGGATCCGCAATAATGGATCTGTGGAGAAAATCGATGTCTACAAATACATGTCTGACCCGACCATCATTGATGATTTTTATATGTCCGACAATGATATTCTTCAGATACCCATTGCTGAGCGAATTGTAAGTATAAGTGGGGCGGTTAACCGTCCGATGCGATATGAGTTGATAGAAGGAGAAGAACTTAGAAAACTTCTTGAATATGCCGGCGATTTCAAACCAAACGCATACAAGGAGATAATCCAGTTGAAACGTTACGAGAATGATCAGCAAAAGGTGATTGATATTCAATTCAACCAGCTTTTGAGGGATGGAGGCGATTTTACCCTGCGAAACGGCGACCAGATATCCATCCGGACTATTCCTTCCCCCTACCGCAATTTCGTATCAATTTCGGGAGCGGTGGAACTACCGGGTGAATATGAATATACCAATGGTATGCGTATCGATGATCTTTTGAACCGGGCAGTGCTCACTGAGGAATCAGAGAGATCGTACGCCGTACTGCGAAGGACGAATAGGGATGGGACCAGTAATTTTATTCGGGTAGAATTAGAATCGATTTTGAATAATCCGGCAGGTTCAGACAATTTATTGCTGGCCCCGGCAGATCAATTAACCATCTATAACCGCGGTAAGTTTATTGATCAATACCAGGTCACTATTAGTGGTCAGGTAAGGACTCCGGGAGATTTTCCTTTTGATCCCTCACGCAACATGAGATTGCGAGATGTGGTGCTGATGGCAGGTGGTTTGAGCACGACGGCAACAGATTTTGCGTATATAATCCGCAGGACACTGGATACGGGTGAGCCGGAATATATTTCGATAGATCTTGCCGAAGCGATGAGAGATCCTGCTTCGCAGCAAAACCTGATCATTCAGCCTAACGATGAAATTCGAATTCTCTCGAAGACCTCCTTCATCGAAGATGCAACCATTTCGATCGCCGGAGCAGTGAGAAATCCCGGCTCTTTTGCCTACGATGAGACGATGACGCTCAAGGATCTGATCACGTTGGCAAATGGATTTCGACTGGAAGCGGCAACAAACCGGGTGGAAGTGACCCGTTTGGTGATTGAGCAAAACGAACCAACCCGTATTACGGTGGCAACCTTGACCATTGACGATGATCTGAATCCGGTTGGAGCCGGGGATTTTACCCTGCAACCGTATGACCGGATCTATGTACGTACCGTTCCCGAATTTGAATTTCCGAAAGTGGTCAATATACGGGGAGAAGTGCGATATCCCGGACCCTACACCATTTTATCTGATAATGAGCGGCTCACCAACCTGGTCAGGAGAGCAGGTGGTTTGACCCAGGAGGCATTTCCGGAGGGAGCCACCCTGCGTCGGTCTTTTGATGAAACCGGACCCATTGTGATCGAATTGGATAAAGTGTTACAGAATGAGAGAAGCAACGCCAATATCATCCTGAAAGATGGTGATGATATTACCATACCTAAAATAAAGGATTTCGTTGCTGTAGCCGGTGCAGTGAACACGACAAAACTCTATCGCCAGGATCTTTTGGGGGCTGACAACCGGATTACCGTCGTATTCGATGGAAATCGCTCCGCCCGCCATTACATTGAGGAATTTGCCGGAGGATTTGCCGATAATGGCGATCGCCGAAAGGTCACCGTCGAATATCCGAACGGGACCATCAAAGAAGCAAAGGATTATGGCCTTTTTATGTACTATCCTAAAGTGGAAAAAGGATCGATTGTGCGTGTGGGAGTGAAAGATCCTGAAAAGATAAAACCGGAGACAGAAAAAGAACCGATCGATTGGGGTGAAGTCTTGTCCAGTGCTGTGACGCAGGCTACCGCAGTGCTCACACTTATATTATTAATTGATCGGGCCGGACGTTAATATGGAAAGAATATACGGCAGGAATCCTGTTATGGAAGCCTTACGCAGTGGCCAGGATATCGATCGTATTTATATTTTAGATAGTGTAAGGGGAGAGTTTGAAAAAGAAATAAGACGTCTCTGCAAGGATGCTGCTATTCCATTACACCGGGTACCCAAGTCAAAGCTCGATCTCGAAATCCCGGGAAATCACCAGGGGATCTACGCCGTGATTTCAACGCTCGAATATGTAGACCTCGAAGTTTTATTACCCCAATTATTTAAACAAAAAAAGAACCCGGTTTTATTATTGCTGGATGGAATCCAGGATATCCGCAATGTCGGAGCCATAGCCCGCTCTGCCGAGGTTTTCGGTGCCGATGCAATCGTGATTCCGGCTAAAAAATCAGCACCGGTCAACGAGATTGCCATTAAGGCTTCAGCCGGTGCGTTATTACATTTACCGGTTTCCCGGGTGAAATCACTGGCGACAGCCATTGAATTTTTAGGAAAAAATGGAGTGGAAGTGATCGGTGCGGATGTGGAAGGGGATACAAATATTTCCGATCTGAACTTAATGGGGCCTCTGGGAGTTGTATTGGGAGCCGAAGGCAAGGGCATAGACCGGAATTTGAAGATTTATTTTGACCATCTTTTTTTTATTCCCCAGGCCGGCGAGATACAGTCACTTAATGTTTCCGTTGCAGCCGGCATTATTCTATATGAAATTCATAAAAGCAGATTGTAATGCAAATTAAACCGATAAGAAATCTGGTTTTTTTCACTCTGATATTCAGTTTCATTTTTGGATGTTCTACCAGCCAGAGATTGAGTAAGGAGAAAGGTGGCGATCGGGCAACTAGTGCTGAATCCGCGCTTCTTTGGAAAATTGAAGCCGGGGAAATGGCTCCATCTTATATCTTCGGTACCATCCACATGATTGAAAAAGACGAGTATTTCTTTACCGAAGAAATTGAAGTCGCCCTGGAATCCACCAGGGAGTTGGTTCTGGAAATTGATCTGGAGGAGGCGATGGATCTGGGATCCCAGATTGCCTTATTGCAGAAGGCGATCATGCGGGGTGATACAACCCTTAAGGATCTGCTATCGGAAGAAGACTATAATAGTGTGAGAGATCACTTTGAAGAGATGGGTATTCCATTCTTCCTCTTTGAAAAAGTGAAGCCTATGTTTCTCACCATCTTTGCCTCAGAAGACATGTTTAGCGGGGGCGGGTTGAACATGGATGAGGTGAAATCTTACGAGTTGGAACTGATCGAAAAAGCCAAGAAACAAAGTAAACCGGTGGACGGATTGGAAACGGTCGATTATCAGATGAGCATTTTCGACAGTATTCCTTACCGGGCTCAGGCGGAAATGCTGGTGAACAGCCTTTCGGAAGATGCCGAAGAAGCCAATGTTATGGATACGTTGGTATATTATTATAAGAAACAAGATATCGTTATGTTGGATCAGCTATTGAACAGTGATCCCACTACCAACAAATACCGGACAGTATTATTGGATAACCGAAATGCCAATTGGATCCCCATAATCATTGAAAAAGTAAAATCACAACCTACTTTTTTTGCCGTAGGGGCCGGTCATCTGGCCGGAGATTATGGAGTACTCAATCTATTGAAAAAAGAAGGATTAAAATTGACGCCAATCAGGCTGAATCTAACCAGCACCAGGATCTAGGCATTGAGCATTTAAATAAAAACCCTATTTCTAATGGCATTGATAGTTTCTGTCAGAGGATTTACCCCCAGGTGGGGAGCCGATTGTTTTATTGCCGAAAACAGCACCCTGGTGGGGGATGTCATCATGGGTGACGAATGTTCGGTCTGGTTTAATGCCGTGGTGAGAGGTGATGTTAATAAAATTAGAATTGGAAATAAGGTTAATATCCAGGATGGGGTGGTGATCCATTGTACATTTGAGCAGTCCGAAACCTGGATTGCCGATGAGGTGTCGATCGGTCACAATGCCATTGTGCATGGCTGTAGAATCGAAGAACAGGTACTAATCGGTATGGGGGCGATCGTGATGGATCATGCTACTGTAGAAAGGCACTGCTTAATTGCTGCAGGTGCGGTAGTGTTGGAGGGCACCCACTGCGAGTCAGGTTATATCTATGCCGGAGTACCTGCCAGAAAAGTCAAAGCATTGTCACCGGAGATATTTCAGCAAAATATATCGCGTATTGCCAATAATTATCTGAAATATTCAAACTGGTTCAAATAGAATATCCTCGTCCCTCGCAGTACCTCAATCCTTGGAGGAGCACTGATTAAAAAGTAGTCCTCTTTATTTCTCGACTGTAACCTGGTGTTTGCCGTTCGTGTTTTCCACTTTTCCAGCCTCTTCTTCTTTAATTTCTTCCTGTGGTGATCCCAGATAACTGGGCAGATCCATGCCTGCCATCTTAAAGAGGTCATGCAACGGGGGGATGGATTTATACAGGCCGGAGACGAATTTGGAAGTGGCATTACCTTCTCCGTTTTGTTGGCCTCCGTCCCAAACAGTGACTTTGTCAATCTTGAGGTTTTTAATGGCATCTACCTGAGTCTTAACCAGGTCTTCCAGTTTGTCGGCAATGAGCATCAAAACGGCGTCTTTGGCTTTACCCCCTGCAGCCTCAACAATTTTATCAAAACCTTCGGCTTGTTTGTTGAGTATTTCATATAGGCCACGTCCTTCTGCCTCCTTCATAGCATAGATTGCGTCGGCCTGACCTTTTGCTTCCCTTCTTTTCTTCTCTGCTTCGGCTTCAGCATCGATTTCTGCCTTACGCTTTGCGATTTCGGCATTGACAATAATGTCTGCTTCCTTGGTTGCCAGTTCACGACTTGATCTGGATTTTTCCGCTTCTTCTTCCGCAAGGTATGCTTCCTGCAGTGCCTTGGCTGCCTGAATTTTTTCAGCGGCAGTAGCTCTCCGCAGTGCTTCCGCTTCTGCTTCCCGTTTGATTGCATCCGACTGGGCGATCAGAACCTGGGCTTTGTTTTCACCTTCTACAGATTTGGCTTTCGCTTCGGCCTCTCCAATTTGGGCATCTGCTTCCGCTTTGGCTACTTCAACTCTTTTTTCCCGGTTAGCTCTTGCTTCACCGATCGAACCTTCCCGGTTCTTCTCGGCTACCCGCACTTTGGCCTCGTTAATAGCATGGGCGGCCGCTTCCTTACCCAAAGCTTCGATATAGCCGGATTCATCTTCAATATCCGTAATGTTGACGTTGATCAACACCAGGCCGATCTTCTTCAACTCACTCCCTACATTCGAGGCTACGTTCGAGAGAAATTTGTCTCTGTCTGCATTGATCTCTTCAATATCCATAGTGGCTACTACCAAACGGAGTTGACCGAAAATGATGTCTTTGGCAATGTCCCTGATTACATCCATACTTTTTCCCAGCAGTCTTTCTGCTGCATTGAGCATGGTGCCTTCGTCATTGGAAATAGCTACCGTAAACCGGGAGGGTACATTGACCCGGATATTCTGCCGGCTGAGTGCATTTTTCAGATCGACATCGATCGAGATAGGAGAAAGATCAAGATATTGATAGTCCTGGATGACCGGCCAGACGAAAGCTGCACCTCCCGCCAGACATTTGGCACTACCGCGCCCGGTCTTACCATATATAACCAATATTTTGTCTGAAGGGCATCGACGATATCGCGAAACCAGGAATAATCCCGTGAAGAGGATCAATACAAAAAGTCCGATTACCAGATATAAGGTCATGTTAGTTGATTTAGAGTTTATGATGTTTGGACATCGAAAATTTCTACCGGTTCCACCACCAGAATGTTGTCTTCAATGATTTCTATAATCTTTACTGATTTTCCGTTATCCAGCCGCTCACCTTCGGTGACCGCCTCCATCTCTCTTAGTGAGTTATTGAGGGTTACGTGTACTTTACCCTTCCCTTTGCGGCGTTCTGGAATGGTCAGATACACGGTTGCATTTTTGAATATTAATTCGGTGAGATCCGCATTTCCCTCTTCGGCAAGACGTGAGAAAAAATACATTAGGTACGCTACTGTCACCATGGCGGCAAGTCCCGATCCAGCCGCAATGAGAATGACCATACTGGAACCGTATCCTTTTGACAGAGCCAGGACTCCCATCCATCCGAAGAACGTAAAAAAAGCGATGATACTACGTACACTGAGCAAGGTGAAAGAGGGATCAAGGCTGAAAGATCCATGATCTCCTAGATCAACATCCACATCCGCATCCGCATCGACATCGGCACCCAATAAGCTCAGACCAAATTGAATAAGAAAGAGAAGTGAGAAGATCAGGGCTATGCCCCAGAAAACCTGCTCCATCGAGCTTAGAGAATACCACCAATCAGTGACTGTCAACAACATCTGTTTTACCTTTTCCTTCTACTCTTAAATTTAATATAACTAACGGCAATTTTCAGCTTTCGTTCGACAAACCCGTTTAGATACTCGGCAAATCGGAAAAAACGAGTTCAGCCCACCGTCTGCAGCAATGAAAAAGAGGTTTGTGAATGCCTTGATCGAATAGATTCGAAGGTGCCATTTGTTTTTTACCTTTGCTACTAATTAGAATCACATGGCTGACTCCAGGATATGATTATACAAGATGTAAAACTATTCTCGGGAACTTCCTCCCAATACCTTGCTGAAAAAATTGCTGACTTCTATGGTGCAGATCTGGGAGCCTTACAGATGCAGCATTTCAGTGACGGTGAAATGCAACCCGTAATCAATGAATCAGTACGGGGTGCTTATGTATTCTTCATTCAAAGTACTTTTTCGCCTCCAGCCAACCTGATGGAATTGCTTTTACTGATTGATGCTGCCAAACGGGCTTCTGCCGGCTATATTACGGCGGTTATTCCCTACTTTGGTTATGCCCGTCAGGATCGCAAGGACAAACCGAGAGTCCCGATCTCTGCCCGGTTGATCGCAAATCTTCTGGAGGCCGCCGGGGCCAGCCGGGTCATGACGATGGACTTTCATGCTGATCAGATTCAGGGATTTTTTGATATTCCGGTTGACCACCTTCAATCGGTAGCCATTTACACGGATTATCTCGAAAACCAGGATTTGGACAAGGTGATCTTTGCCAGCCCGGATGTAGGAGGTGTAAAGCGAGCACGACAATATGCCGTTCATTTTGGCAAGCAACTGGTCATATGCGATAAGCACCGGATCCGGCCTAACGAGGTCGCAAGTATTAATGTGATCGGCGACGTAAAAGATGCTGATGTCATTCTGGTAGACGACCTGGTCGATACGGCAGGCACCTTATGTAAGGCTGCAGATGCCCTGATCGGGAAAGGAGCCAGAACCGTGAGAGCTATGTGTACCCATGCCGTGCTGTCAGGTAATGCCTATGAAAATATTGAAAAGTCGGCCATTAATGAACTGATCGTAACTGATACAATTCCCCTCCGCCGGCAATCCTCCAAGATCAAGGTTCTGTCTAGTGCCAAATTATTTGCCAGGGCAATCAGAAATACCCATGAACATAAGTCGATAGCTGCATTATTTGTTGGTCGATAATTGAAAATCATTATCTTTGCGCTCCGATTTTTTCAAAAGGAGCAAAATTTTAGTAGTCATGATTCCATTACAGATAAAAGGTGAGTTGCGCTCAGGAACCGGCAAACGGGCAGCCCGTGCCGCCAGAAGAGATGGTTTTATACCTTGTGAATTATATGGAGGTAAGGAAAATATTCACTTTTCGGTTACTCCACAAAGCCTGAAAGATCTGGTCTATACTCCTGAGTTTCATGTAGCTGAGGTGGAAATAGATGGTCGGAAACATCGCTGCATTATGAAGGATATCCAGTTTCATCCTGTGACTGAAGATATCTTGCATGTTGATTTCCTCAAACTCGAAGAAGGTCGGAAAATAAAGGTAGAGGTTCCAATTCACTTTTCCGGAATGGCTCCTGGCGTAAAAGCGGGAGGCAAACTTACCCAGAAATTGCACCGGGTTTCTATCAAAACTACTCCTGCCAATTTGATCGAAGACGTAACACTAGATGTTTCTAAATTGAAACTCGGACAATCTGTCCGTATAAGAGATATCAAAGTAGGTGATGAAATTGAGGTTTTGAATAATCCTAGCATTCCCGTAGGAAGTGTGGCTATACCACGTGCACTTAAGTCTACCGGAGCTGGTGAAGATGAAGAAGAAGAAGGAGAAGAAGGAACTGAAGAGGAGGGAACTGAAGGAACTCCGGCAGAGGAGACTTCGGCTTCTGAATAGACCTTGGTTACTGCCTGATCTCGTTTTTTCCTGCTGGCTTTTTTCTTTTATTTCCGATTATTACACAATAAGTTGGGTTAATTTTGGGTATTAATTTCTTTGCGAAATCTACTTAATATTCTGAGTCATGCCCAAATCGCCGATTTCAGTTGGCCTTGCTCAATATGATATTGCCTGGGAACAACCGGCCAAAAATTTACTGAAACTGGAAGATCTCTTTCAATCGCTTGATTCTGTCCCCGATATTATTTTTTTACCGGAAATGTTTACTACCGGATTTACAATGAATGCTTCCGCTATGGCGGAGAAGATGGATGGCAGTTCCATAGATTGGATGGGCGATATAACAAAACAGTACAACTGTGATCTGGCAGGAAGTCTTATCATTGAAGAGGATGGCCGCTTCTTCAACAGGTTGATCTGGATGGGACCTGACGGCTTGCGTGGCAGTTATGATAAGCGTCATTTGTTTACCATGGCAGGAGAAGACCGGGTCTATACCTCAGGCATGGATAGGACCATGGTCCAAAAATCGGGCTGGAACTTCTACCCCTTTATATGTTATGATCTCCGGTTTCCTGTGTGGACGCGAGTAGGTAAATCCGCTGACGTACTCGTTTTTATTGCCAACTTTCCCGAGAAAAGAATTAATGCCTGGACTCATTTATTGGTGGCACGGGCGATTGAAAATCAGTGTTATGTGGTTGGCTTGAACCGGATCGGCTGGGATGGTGAACAGCATTATTACAACGGTGCATCCGTGGTCATCGATCCCCTTGGTGAAACGATGTTGTCATTGGAAGAAAGGGAAGAAATTGGGGTGGTCAAACTGGATGGGATAAAACTTGAGTTGGTCCGTCAGGATTTACCCTTTCTCAACGATGCAGATCAGTACAAAATCCTATAATATTTTTTAAACATTATAAAATATAGTTATATATTTCACTCTGAAATATAGGACATTTGAACAAGATCATCCTTTTGCTGCCGTTCCTCCTTTATTCGTGCACCACATCACGTACTTTAGTGGGAGGAAAGAATGGATCATTGAATAGAGAAAGTGATCTGAGGCTTTCCATTGCTTCAGAGGCCAATCAATACCTCGGTACAGGCTACCGCTATGGGGGATTGGATAAGAAGGGACTTGATTGCTCCGGACTGGTATACCTGGTCTTTCGTGATCATTCACTTTCCCTGCCCCGGTCATCAGCAGAACAGAGGAGGGTGGGAAGGCACACTACGACGAGGGATGCCCGCGTAGGTGATCTGATTTTCTTTCGCCAACAGGGCAAGGTGAATCATGTTGCGATTGTAACCGGCGTTGACCGCGGTGAACTATGGGTGACCCACAGTACCACATCAAGGGGGGTGATAAAGGAAAATCTCAATGCTTCAGCATACTGGTTAAAGAGGATTGAAGACGTGAGAGATATCGTTTCCGCAGGACTTAAATAACTCTAATTGACCGGCCATTGCTTCAGGCAAAGTTTTTATCTTCGCCCTTTTAGCTAATCCCATCAATTGAGCAAGGAAAATCATGACAAATATAATTCTGTTTGGTCCTCCCGGATCTGGGAAAGGTACGCAGGCTAAGAAACTGGCCGAGAAATATCACTTTCTTCATATTTCTACCGGAGATCTTTTTCGGGCGGAGATTGGCAATAAGACTGAATTGGGTCAGAAGGCTATGAGTTACATTAGTAAAGGCCTATTGGTACCGGATGAAATTACCATTGGAATGTTGCGAAAGAAGGTGGAAGAGAACCATGATGTGGAAGGAGTAATTTTTGATGGTTTTCCCAGAAACGTGTTGCAAGCCGAAGCGCTGGACGAACTATTAGCCGAAAGAGACCAGAGAATTAGTGCATTGATTGCCCTGGAAGTGGAGGACGAGGAGATAATCAACCGCATTTTGGAAAGGGCGAAGACATCCGGAAGAACCGATGATGCCGACGAGGAAATCATCCGGAACCGGATAAAGGTCTACAATGAAGAGACGGCACCGGTATTCAACTATTATCGTGAAGATGGGCGTTCGCACACGGTATATGGCGTCGGCAGCATCGAGGAAATTTTTGACCGGCTACGTAAGCTGATCGATTCGCTATAGTCCGATACGGACGCACTCCCAGGTTTCAAAAATATTTATCCATGGCTGACGACAATTTTATTGACTTCATCAAGATCTGTTGTCGATCGGGTCATGGTGGTGCGGGATCCGTGCACTTCCACCGGGACAGGAGGAATCCTAAGGGGGGGCCGGATGGCGGAGATGGAGGAAGAGGAGGTCATATTATTCTCAGAGGAGACCGGAATAAATGGACGTTATTGCATCTGAGATACCGCAAGCATGTATTGGCTGGCGACGGAGGAGTAGGCGGCGCCAGTCATAGCACCGGTGCCAATGGAGCCGATGTAGTGCTAGAAGTACCTTTGGGCACGGTAGCTAAAGATGCGGAAACCGGAGCTTTAGAGTGTGAGATCCTAAAGCATGGTGAGGAAAAAATCCTGTTAGAAGGCGGAAAAGGGGGATTGGGGAATGCACATTTCAAATCAGCAACCCGTCAGACCCCACGTTATGCGCAACCTGGAATTGCCGGGCAGGAATCCTGGAAGATACTGGAATTGAAGGTTCTGGCCGATGTAGGTCTGGTTGGTTTTCCCAACGCAGGCAAATCCACCCTTCTCTCGGTGCTGTCGGCCGCTAAACCGAAAATTGGAGCATATCCTTTTACTACCCTCAAACCCAACCTGGGTATTGTCTCATACCGGGACGAACGATCTTTTGTGATGGCCGACATACCCGGTATCATTGAAGGAGCTCACGAAGGCAAAGGTTTGGGCCTCCGTTTCTTAAGACATATCGAACGAAATGCGGTACTCCTGTTTATGATCCCGGCCGATACAGATAACATACAGAGCGCATATCAAACCCTTGAGGGTGAACTTCATGCTTACAACCCGGAACTTCTGGATAAACCAAGAGTGGTAGCCATAACCAAATGCGATCTGATCGATGAGGAATTGCGAAAGCTCATCCAGGCGGATTTGCCGGATGATTGGAAAGTCATCTTCATTAGTGCCATTGCTCAAACCGGTCTGACGGAACTGAAAGACCTCCTATGGGACCAACTTGATCTTGACTAAGTTTCACTCTTCATGGATTCGGATTCATTGGCCCGGTGGCTGGCATTGGAAGTCAGGTTGATCCATAGTCTCCGGCTACTGTCATGTATGGGAGTCAATATTTTGTAAGCGACGGATGTCTCCTTGGTCCCGGAGTTTATAATTTTGGTCCGCTCAAGAAATCCACCAAGTACCGCAATACTAAGTATCATTATCGCGCTCAGGATCAATCCTCCGGCAATATTCTGTAGCGGACTCTGCTTTTTTTTCTGTACCGGTTTCCACAAAACATTGACCATGCTACTGAGAAACAGGCACAATATCAAAAACAAAAGACCGAGTATGACTGTATTTGAGTAGGGTGGAAGGGTGCTGATCGAAGCCTCAAGAAAGTCAAGAATGTATGGAGTACTCCAAACTGTCAGCACTATAGAAAGAATGATGGCAATGACAAAGCTAAAAATCCTAATCACTCCTTTTTGAAATCCTCCTGCAAAAGCGAGGCCGACCAGAAGCAGGCAAATGATATCATATGTCATAAAATCCTCAAGTTTTGTTTGGCACAGTATTTTCGGTAAATTCCTATTGGTGGTACAAATATACATATTAAAATCAATCGTAATATGTTATTTGTTCAGAGTAAGGGGGCGACAATTTTCTTACAGGAAATACGAATGGAAGCAGATTTTCGTTATTTTTAGACTTTAAGCGCAGGATCAAATTGGGAAAGTTATTCAACACCATCGTCGTCGTTTTATATCTGTCATGGGGATTTGCACAGGACGGAAACAACGCTTTGGTGATCCAGGATCCGCAGGTGAAAGAGTTGGATCTTCCCAAGGTTTTTCAAATCGGAGAGTATGAAGAGCAGTATGGATTACTTTATGAAGTATATCACGACATCCTACTGACGGTTTGTGATGATGACATGAATCTGGCATTCAATAAGTGGATGGATATGATTGCTGAAATGGAATCTTATGCTCATCAGATCGATTTTGATCTTAATGGAGTCAAGATCTGGTTGAAGGTATTTTGGAACGAAGATGGAAGTATCCGGTATATATCCTACTACCGCAAACCAAATTCCCGCAATATAGATCCGGCGGATCTTTCCGCTTTTTTGTCCAGTTTTATGAACATTTATAAGATGTCGGTAGACTCAAAAGTAAAATTTACTCATAACGGCAGCGCTCAGTTTCCCACTGCGATGATTCCACTCCAGTCTAGAAAAAAGGACTGACCGGCTCTTCCAAACAAATTCTTTCTAATTTCCGTTTTACCTCGTGAGAGCGTGGTGGATTCGTATGTTTGCCTTGTTTACGGATTCGATCGTATTACTAATTTTCATTATATTTCAGCCCTAAATTTTGTCCGATACATATGGCACAGGTCACCTACAATGAAGATAATATCAAATCCCTCGACTGGAAAGAACATATTCGTCTCCGGCCGGGAATGTACATCGGTAAACTGGGGGATGGAAGTTCTCCGGATGATGGGATCTATGTGCTGCTCAAAGAAGTGATTGACAACTCGATTGATGAATTTGTCATGGGATTTGGCAATATCATAGAAGTCGATATCGATGACACCAGTGTGCGGGTGAGGGATTTTGGTAGAGGTATACCACTGGGAAAAGTGGTCGAATGTGTTTCAAAAATGAATACCGGTGGCAAATATGATTCCCGGGCATTCCAGAAATCGGTAGGATTGAATGGTGTGGGAACCAAGGCGGTCAATGCACTGAGTGATTCATTTTATGTGGCGGCATTCCGGGACGGACAGTCCAAAGAAGCGATCTTTGAAAAAGGAGATTTGGTTAAAGAATCCAGGATTGTCAAATCTTCTCATCAATCGGGAACTGAGGTTAAGTTTATTCCGGATGATTCCGTTTTTAAAAAATTTAAGTTTAACCTGGAAATGGTGGAAAGGCAACTCTGGAACTATGCCTATCTCAATACCGGGTTGCGAATAAAATTTAATGGAAAGACCATCTCATCCAAAAGGGGACTCCATGATCTTCTGGAGAATAAGACTAAAAATGAGGTAACCCGTTATCCCATAATACATCTCACCGGTGAAGATATCGAAGTGGCTATCACTCATGGCAATCATTATGGAGAACAATATCATTCATTTGTCAACGGGCAATATACGACTCAGGGTGGCACACATCTGAATGCCTTGCGACAGGGTGTGGTAGATGCGATAAGAGACTTTTATGGCAAAAGCTATGATTCCAAAGACATTCGGGGATCGATTATTGCGGCCATAAGTGTCCGGGTAGAAGAACCGGTATTTGAATCACAGACCAAAACAAAATTGGGCTCCCTCAACATGGGTCCGGACCGGCCTACGATCGGCACCTACGTGGGAAATTTCATTAAGAAGGAGTTAAACGATTATTTACACCGCGAACCGGATACGGCTGCAAAGCTCAAGTCCAGAATTCAGCAATCGGAAAGAGAACGCAAGGAAATTGCCGGTATAAAAAAGTTAGCCAACGACCGGGCCAAGAAAGCCAATCTTCACAATAAGAAACTGCGTGATTGCCGGATTCATCTCAGTACCCCAAAGACATCACCGGAAGATCGATATGCGTCAACCATCTTCATTACCGAAGGTGATTCAGCCAGTGGTTCCATTACAAAGGCCCGTAATGTCCAGCACCAGGCTGTTTTCAGTTTGAGAGGAAAGCCACTAAACTGCTTTGGCCTCACCAAGAAAATCGTTTATCAGAATGAAGAATTAAATCTACTTCAACATGCACTGGATATCGAAGATGGCCTGGAAAATCTTCGCTACAATCAGGTAGTGATTGCGACAGATGCTGATGTAGACGGTATGCACATCCGCCTCTTGCTTCTGACGTTCTTCCTGCAATTTTTCCCCGATCTGGTGAGAGAAGGACATCTATACATATTCGATACGCCCCTTTTTCGGGTGAGAGATAAAAAACAGACTTTCTACTGCTATTCCGAACGGGAAAAGCAAGTTGCGATCGAAAAATTGCGAGGTAAGGCGGAGATCACTCGTTTCAAAGGCCTGGGTGAAATCTCGCCGAACGAATTTGGCGACTTTATTGGGGAGGATATCCGGCTGGAGCAAGTGCAACTGCACGAAGACACAAACATTGAATCCATCCTTGAATATTATATGGGGAAAAATACTCCTGCCCGCCAGGATTTTATTATCGAAAACCTCAAAGTGGAAGTCGACGAGTTAGAAGAAGTCGAAGCCGAAGTTGCAGAAGTTTCGGTCTGATCAGAGGCATCAAAATTCGAGCTCACGCTTAGAAACCCGCGTTCCTGCCTGTTCTCAAGGCGTGCATATTCCCAGGATATCATTATCGGCATCCACAAACCTAAAACCGCCATCTTATTTCGTTATTCCCTCCGGGCTACTACAGCGTGGCTTGGCATCGCTGGAATCAGCGTTCTGTTCCTGTCTTTTTGGCACCATTGCGCCTCTTTGCTAGACCTCACTTTCGCTGACCGGGAGAATTCAAGTGAAATTGACAGAAAAAAATGGCTGGCACAGTGATTGAGCCTTACAGAGGGAAGCCTGAAAAAGGCACATTTTATGACAAAATGTCGGACGATCAGTCCGAATCAAAGATTGGAGATTACTATATGTTTGAGGATATAAAGTTCATTGATAATGTACAGGATGACCGGGAAATGCTCCCGATCATGCCGCTGGATGAAGATCAGGAAGAGGAACAGGGAGATTTGGCTATTCCACTCAACATCCCCCTTCTGCCGCTGAAAAATACGGTTCTATTTCCGGGGATCATTATACCGATTACGATTGGCAGGGACAAGTCTATCAAAGCAGTTCGACAGGCGTATGAAGGAGATAAGCTGCTGGCCGTGGTTTCGCAGAAGAATATGAGCGTCGAGGATCCTGGATTCAAAGACCTGTATCAGATTGGCACCGTTGCTAAGATTTTAAAGCTCTTTAAGATGCCTGATGGTACCACTACCACAATTTTGCAGGGCAAGAGAAGATTCGCTTTGGAAGGAGTAACCCAGGAAGATCCGTACATCGAAGCCAAGATTACCGAATTAGTGAATATTTTACCGGAAGATCCCGACGAGTTTCAGGCTTTAATTACCACCATACGGGACCTCGCCGGTCAGATCATCAAGCTTTCACCTAATATCCCATCGGAAGCTTCTGTCATGCTGAGTAACATCAGGAGTGACATATTTTTGCTGGATTTCATTGCCTCTAATTTGGGGATCAAGATGGCAGAAAAGCAAGCCATCCTGGAACTTGGTAGCGTGGAGGAAAAGGCCAAACTAGTGCTGGAACATATGCAACGTGAAATGCAGATTCTGGTATTGAAGGACGAAATTGACACGAAAGTCAGAGGAGATATCGATAAACAGCAGCGCGATTATTTTTTACACCAGCAACTCAAAACGATCCAGGAAGAGCTCGGTCAAAGTCCTCACAAGGCGGAACTGGATGAATTGGAAGCCAGAGCGGCAAAAAAGAAGTGGCCTGAGAATGTGAAAAAAACGTTCGAAAAAGAGTTGACCAAGGTAAAACGGACGAACCCGCAGGTGGCTGAATATTCTGTCTTGCTCAATTATCTGGATTTACTGGTCGATTTGCCCTGGCAGGAGTATACCGAAGACAATTTTGATCTAAACAAGGTCAAGGAAGTACTGGACAAGGATCACTATGGGCTCACCAAAGTGAAAGAGCGTATCATTGAGCATTTAGCCGTGCTTAAACTGAAGGGAGACATGAAAGCACCCATCCTCTGCCTGGTTGGTCCTCCCGGGGTAGGTAAGACCTCTCTGGGTCGTAGTATCGCTACCGCATTGCAGCGGAAATTCATTCGAATGTCGTTGGGAGGATTGCATGACGAATCGGAAATAAGAGGTCATAGAAAAACGTACATTGGGGCAATGCCCGGACGGATAGTCCAGTCACTGAAGAAAGCTGAGTCCTCAAATCCGGTCTTCATATTGGATGAAATAGACAAAGTCGGCAAGGATTTTCGGGGAGACCCTTCTTCTGCTCTATTGGAAGTGCTTGATCCGGAACAGAATTCTACTTTCCATGACAATTATCTGGAACTCGAGTATGATTTGTCGAAAGTGATGTTTGTCGCCACGGCCAACTCTCTGGCGGGTATTCAACCTGCCCTGCTGGACCGTATGGAGATCATTGAAATCAGCGGATATTCGCTGGAAGAAAAGGTGGAGATCGCCAAAAGACACCTTATTCCTCTACTTCGTAAAGAACATGGATTAAAGGCCAATCAAATTTCGATCCGGGTAAATGCTTTGAAAAAAATCATCCAGGACTATACCAGGGAGTCTGGCGTTCGAAGTCTTAGCCGGCGGATTGCGGGGGTGATGCGGCACGTAGCCAAAAGAATCGCCATGGATGACGCCAAATCCGTATCGATCAAAGCGGAGGATTTAGCCCAAATCCTCGGTCCGGCCCGATTTAATAAAGACCTGTACACCGAATCAAGGGTACCGGGCGTGGCAGTTGGGCTGGCCTGGACCAGTGTAGGAGGCGAAATACTTTTTATTGAAGTCAGCCTCAGTGAAGGAGCTGGCAAGCTTACGCTTACGGGTAATCTGGGCGATGTCATGAAGGAATCAGCGACAACTGCTTTGAGCTTTATCAAGGCACATGCTCCGGAATTAGGAATAGATGACAAGAAGTTTGCAAAACTGGATATTCACATTCACGTGCCGGAAGGTGCTATTCCCAAGGATGGTCCCTCGGCCGGGGTAACCATGCTTACCGCCCTGGCTTCCGCATTTACCCGCAAAAAGGTAAAACCCTATTTGGCCATGACTGGTGAAATCACGCTCAGAGGACGAGTATTGCCGGTGGGTGGAATCAAAGAGAAAGTGCTGGCAGCCAAAAGAGCAGGTATGAAGGAAATACTGTTATGTGCCGATAATGAGAAGCACGTACTGGAGATAAATCCGGAATTTCTGGGAGATCTTAAATTCCACTATGTGAAGAAAATGGAGGATGTGCTTGATTTTGCCCTTAAAGCCTGACAGAACATATTGAAATCCTCAGATGTTAAAAGGTTAAAGGTCCGTTAAAGCACTTGTGCCTGCGGTTAAACAGTCGTGCGAAACCGTTAAGCATTGTAGGATTTTCGTACCTTCAATTTTTTAAATTACCTCTTAGATGTTAAGGATATTTCTCGGATTTGTACTTCTGATCTTTTTTACCAGTTATACCTGGTCGCAAGGGCTGCAGGAGAGTGAGGTAGTTCAATTTTCCGGTACCGTAGTAACGGTCGAAGATGGTAATATCATACCGGTACAATTAGCAAATATTTTAGTTGAGAAATCAGGAAGAGGTACTTACACTGATTTGGACGGTTTTTTCTCCATTGTGGCGGAAGAAGGGGATGTCATTGTTTTTTCAGCAGTGGGATTCGAAACCTTTCGTTATGAAATTCCGGATACCTTAAGTACTAATCGCTATACCATTGTTCAGATGCTCAGTCAGGATACGATAAATCTTCCGATGGTACAGATTTTTCCCTGGCCAAGCCGGGAGCATTTCAAGCAGGAATTTCTTGCTCTGGAAGTCCCCGATGACCTGCAGGAGCGCGCAGAAGATAATCTTGCCGCCGCTACCATGGAACAATTGCGTAAGCATTTACCTGCCGATGGAGTTGAAACAGGAAGTATCTATTTACGCCGGCAGGCAGATTCCTACTATTCTTTTGGCCAGACCAAACCGATAAATCTGCTCAATCCGATTGCCTGGTCCAAATTTTTTAAAGCCTGGAAGAATGGCGATTTTCGCAGGCGCCGATCTGATCAATAGTAAATTTCTCCTTAGCTGCACGCATATTCCGATCCACTCACTGGCTCATACTTGATCCTGGGTTCTTATTGGCTACAGAAATATATTCTTTAAATTTGCGTCCTTTTACAAATTTCCACGAGTCAGCACAAGTATGAAAGTCACCGATTATTTTGCCAGTGCCAAAGGTCAAACACTGATTAGTTTCGAAGTTTTACCTCCCCTGAAAGGCGGAAAGATGCAGTCGATTTTTGATGTGTTAGATCCTTTGATGGAGTTTAAACCTCCTTTTATCGATGTGACTTATCACCGGGAGGAATATGTCTATCAAAAGAGCCCGAATGGCTACTATGAAAAAACCTCTATTCGTAAGCGACCCGGAACGGTGGGTATCTGTGCTGCGATTATGCACCGCTACGGAGTGGATGCCGTTCCGCACCTGATTTGTGGAGGATTTACCAAAGAAGATACGGAAAACGCATTGATCGATCTTAACTTCCTCAACATAAATAATGTCCTGGCAATCCGTGGAGATGCCCGTCAATTTGACGGCAGATTTATCCCGGAAGAAGGTGGACATAGTTATGCGGTAGATTTAGTTAAACAGATCTCCGCTATGAACCGGGGTCAATACCTGGATTCTAATATAGAAAATGGTGCCCAGACAAACTTTTGTATCGGTATTGCCGGATATCCCGAAAAGCACTTTGAGGCCCCGAATTTTCAAACCGATTTGCGGCACACCAAAGAGAAGATTGACGCCGGCGCAGATTATATCGTGACCCAGATGTTTTTTGATAACAAAAAATATTTTGAATATGTCAAAGCATGCCAGGAATCAGGAATAGATATTCCAATTGTACCGGGTTTAAAGCCATTGACAAAATCCTATCAATTGAAATCTTTGCCCCGCATGTTTTATGTAAATATGCCGGACGACCTCGTAAGAGAAGCCGAGAAATTAAAAAATGAAAAAGATGCGAAGGAGCTTGGTATCGAATGGTGTATTGCCCAATCCCGTGAATTAAAAGCTGCGGGAGCTCCTTGCTTACACTATTATACCATGGGCGATACCGATACGATCAGAAGAATTGCAAAAGCGGTTTATTAAATAAATAAATCTCTACTCGACTGGATCACCCGGCAATAAAATTATAAAAAGATCCAGTGCCATTTCCATTTATTTTGTGAATTATACTCTATAGCCGGACTGGGGATTTTAAATATATTCAGGATATTAAATAAGGTCTTTAAAAGTGCATTTTGGGTTTTAATTTTACGGAAATCTATATCGGGTGCCAGATACCATTCTCTTAATCTTGGGTAGGTTTCTTCAGGCAGTGTAAATACTGCATTTTCGGTTTTCCAGGTATTCGAAAACCCACCATAAAGATTTTTAGAGCCATATCCCACGGCAATGTTAAGCCAGGGTGGTATTCTTGCTTCGGGGATAAATGCATTAATATTGAAGGAAACCCAGATGGTCTGCGCATTGTAGTCCTTTAAATACCGTTCGAAAAAATTGGTTCCAAAAAGATCATCTGTGCGATCACGAAGTGAAGACATTGACATCAGATCATTGGCTAAAATGGTATTCGGGGAATATTTTTTTGGCCAGGATGAAACTTTTAAACGGATTCGCTGATCATTCCATAATTGTTCCTGCACGAAGAAAATTCCGGTACCGCCAATGTTAAAAGCCATGTCGTATATCGAAAAACCCCACCTCTCGGAATACGCATCAAAAAATTCAATGGTGCTCTGATAAAATAGTCCTAAACCGGCAGCTAACCACCGGGATTTTTTTTCATTTATTCCAATCCATCTGCAACCGCGATACGACAATTCAGTTTCGAAATAACTGGTAAAAAGGTGCCCCGTTTTATCCAGGTTATTCCACTCTCCCCAGTCATTGAAAAAATGAAATGATGAACGGTCGTATCCCTTGTACCAGGCCTTGTTCAGACCAACGACGGTCGCACCGTAAAGTACTGTACCACCCGCTGCCAGGGTCAGGAACCTGGAGCGGTTGAAGGTGTCACTGGGCATGAGGTAGTTCTGGGCATTGGTGTGGGTGTCGGGACAGATACTCAGAAAAAGAATGAAAGAACCGAAAATCACCTTTTGCCATGCAGACAACCAGCTGGTAATTAC
>JAGQWZ010000588.1 GCA_020436835.1 Saprospiraceae bacterium
CGGTCGATTTCTCCGGGTGTATATTTGCCCTCCCGCAATCTTTGATGACCGAATTGATCCCGCAAAGCAATAAATTCAGAGCGGATCACGACTTGTTCCACCAGGTACGCCGGAATAAAGATCACTCCGGTCTTTTTTGCCAACACTGCATCACCCGGCAATACGGTTGCTCTCCCAACCCGGATCGGTTGATTGATTCCGGACATCATCATTTGTTGGATGTATGAAGGGTCCTGTCCCTTTATCCAACCATTGAAACCCTCTATTTCTTCCAAACCGGCCAAATCACGGACAGAACCATTAAATACTACCCCATTTTTAGAATGTGCATAAATCGAATTACCCAGGTTGTCTCCGATCAGGGTACCATCTACAATTTTACCGTAACCATCTGCCACATAAACATCTCCAGGCGCCAACATATCGATCGGCCAGGAGTTGGTGCCTCCGATCCGGCCTTCTTCTTCACCCTTTTTCTTTATCAGATCGTTCCAGTCCGGTCGCAGTGGCATATATTGAACGGTTAGTGCCCTGCCTACCATTACGTTTTCTTCGTGGATAATTAACCAATCACCTTCATATTGATTGTGAAATCCCAGATTCCTCAAGGTGCCCCAGGCTTCCTCCATGGAAATATTGGCAAGCCGCTCCAATAAGCGGTCGCTGACTTTTGGCCGGCCATCGTCGAAACGTTCCCCGGTCCATTCCGGAGTGATTGCTTTAATCTGGTCGGGAGTCATGGTAACCTGCACTGACTGTGCCGGAAGGTCGCTCAGAAGAAATAAAGTAAGAATGAGGAGTAAAGATCTATTAATGTACATAGGTCGATTTTTATTAAAAATTCAAGAATGGTCCGCAGCGGAGATTTTAGAAATCTGAAGGTAGTAAATTCCCGAAGTATGAAATAGATAACTGCCGCCGTAATATGTAAAAGGGAAGCAGAGAAAAATCGCTGCCTCCCTTTTACTTCTAAACTCAAATTACTTTGATACAAAAAAAGTCTGTTTACCTATTTTCTCAATGCATTACTTTTTATCCCACCATACTCTGGTATCCAGAATGTCCGGACCTTGCCTGCCGATCGCCTCATTGACATTGTTGGTATTTACCCCCAGTTCGGCTGAGGGGTAGGTCAAACGCCGGATAAATTGTTCACTGGTCAGATCCTGACTGGGAAATGGATTCGGAGATAGATCCGGATATCCACTTCTGCGGAAATTAGCCCATGCTTCCGGACCATTCAGGAAGGAGGCTACCCAGTACTGTTCGTTTATCTGTTTAATTGCATCATTACTGTTGAAAGGGTTGGCTGACAGGTAAGCGTCAATATCCTCCGCCGCAATGGATGATCCCGCATCATAGTCAGCCATCTGTTCCATATGTGCTCTTACTCCATTACTAAAGAAGGTTTCTGCCGGCCCTGACACCCATCCCCGGACTGCTGCTTCTGCTAAAAGGAGCTGTGTTTGAGCATAGGTAACCAGATACATCGGTGCATCAACCTTGACTACCCTTAACCGGTCAGCCTGGCTGAAATCGTAGAAACTGGCAAGGCCCAGTTGCTCAGCAACGCCTACGATGGTATTGTTATCGTGTCCCATGGGCATACCGACCTGAAGATCCGGATCGTTGGAAGCAATATCGGATTTCTGTTCCGGGCCTGACTTGGCCCCAACATAGCGAACGGCTATAGCAGCCAGGCGGGGATCGTTGCTATTCTTCAGAAAATCGACAAAGGAGGAAACCAGATAATAGTTATTTGCCTCCGTACCATTTAAGGTAGCCCCAAATCCATTCCGGTAATTGTTGTCATGTCGCACCACCCAATTGTCCGCATTGGATTGCATGACACCGGTAGCGGCTGCAGACACCACTTGCTGCGCCTGAGCCTGATCCACCTTGCTCAGTCGCATACCGGCCCGTACGAGCAGTGAGTTTCCCAATCGTTTCCATTTCTCAACATCGCCTCCATAAAAGACCTCACTATTCTCTGCTCTTCCGGAGGCACTCAGGGCGGAAACCGCCTCACGCAATTCCTGAATAATGGAAGGGTAGATATTTTGTTGCATATCGTAGGCAGGAAGCACGATCTGATCAATATAACCCAAACCTCCATCTGTGTAGGGTATATCGCCATACGTATCTGTCAGCACCATAAAGGCATAGGCCTGGACAATCCTGGCCATTTGTCTCAGATTGCTGCGTTCCGGGTTATCGGCCAACTGGTCAATGACATCCCGGGTATGGCGGATGACCGAACGGTAATAATCGACCCACATGCCCTCAGTGGAGTTACGGTTATCCTGATTATAATTGGCACCGGTTAAAACTCCGGAGTTAGGACTAATTATGTATTGAACGATTCCGATATCATAAACCAGTGTACCTCCCGGATGTGACAGACCAATGCTTGCATTATTTAATATAAATGCTGCATCAATACCGGTGGGATCCACCTCATTGGTATTTAATTCGTCAAATCCATCATCACATGCTGAGATCAGAAAAAGTAGTGAAAAGACCATACTATAATTACGAAGTATATTTTTCATCACACTGCATTTTTAAAATTTAACATTAAGATTAAATCCGTAGCTCCGGGTTGAAGGCACGCCGGTCGATTCCAGTCCAACCACATTATCGGAACTAAATCCGAAGGTTTCGGGATCGATGTTAGGCACCCATTTTTTCAACAGGGCGACGTTATTCATGACGACATTCAACACGACGGAGCTAACAGGCAATTGGTCCGGAAGCAGTTTGGTGAAATCATATCCCAGTGTAATCTGACGCAACTTCCAATATCCCGCATCATAAACCACCGGCTCAACCAGCTGCTGTGAGCGTACCACTTCCCAATACGGTTGAATAGGTGACGCCACGGTGTTTGTTTCACCTTGTTCATTCACTCCATCTCCTATGACACCCGAATCCCTTCCCGGCAGGGTGATTTTATGCAATCCATGCCGTATGGCATTAAAGTTTGTTCCGGACATCATTTTACCTCCTAGCTTAAAGTCGATCAGGAAAGAGAAATTGACCCCTTTGTAATTTAGGTTGTTGGTAAATCCACCTACCCATTTGGGTAGTGCACTGCCGAAGTATACCAGGCTGGTACTCCTTAGAGGAATGCCATTGGCCCCGAAAACCTGACGGCCCTGTTCATCCCTCCGGTAGCCAAAACCGGTGAGCTGGCCCAGTTCCTCACCAACCACATGATGCAGGAATCCATTGAATACATGGCTGCCCACCCGGATATTTTCTCCCGGTTCATCCGTCAGTAAGCTCAAAACTTTAGTCTTATTGTACGATCCGTTAAAGATGAAATTCCACTTCAGATTATTCGACTTTACCGGTTGAAGATCAATGAGCATTTCCAAACCCTGATTCCTGCTTTGACCACTGTTTATTAAGGTATTGACAAAACTGGATGCATCGGAGATCGTGGCAGAGACAATCTGGTCTTCCGTAATTTTGTTGTAGGCGGCAAGGTCGATTCCAACCCGGTTGTTAAAAAGGCGCAACTCTAATCCTACTTCCGTTTCCGAGGTACGCATCGGTTTAAGGTTCGGGTTAGGCAGCTGGTTACCACTGGACCCACCAACGGGTTGTAAAGCTCCTCCCGGATTGGCAAAGAGGTTGGCATTGATACCGTAGAACAGAACATCCGAATAGGGTGAAACGTCGGTATCGCTACCCACTTCTGCGTAAGCAAGCCGGATTTTGCCAAAGGTCAACCAGGAAGGGAGACTGCTAAAGGACTCGGAAAATACATAGCTGGCAGAAACAGAAGGATAGAGAATACTCCGGTTTTCTGCCGATAAGGTGGAAAACCAGTCGTTTCTAACCGTACCATTGATATACAGCCTTCGACGAAATGAAACTTCTGCTGATCCATAGACTGAATTCACTGCCCGCTCAGACAGAGAATAGGTCGGATCCTTGACCCGGGCATTCTGGACAGTATATAAATCCCGTACTACAAAATCCGTAACATTAACAGTGTTATTATCAAATCGCCGGTACATTTGGTTTCCTCCCGCGGTCAGATCGATCCCAAAATCTCCAAATTCACGGGTGGCCGCCAGTAAAATATCCATGTTGGTTTCCCGGAATCTCAGTGCCGTCTGGGTAAATGTTCCATTGACAAATCCTGCCGGTGCCGGGCCGAGTGACGCCTTACCGGTGGGTAGGCCATTGTATTCCTGACTCCTGGACCAATAGTCCTGTCCCACTCTTCCCTGAACATATAACCACGGCAGGATATCATATTTTATGGAAATATTTCCGAAGATCCGGTCTCTTACTACATGATTGAATTGCTCGGATAATGTCCAATAAGGATTGGTCCGGTTGCGGAACCGGGAATACACAAATTCATTTCCATCGGCATCAAATTTCTTTTCTTCCAACAGATCCAGAGGCATTGAGTTTGCCATATTGTACAGGGCCACAGGAATCGTATTGTCCTGTTGCGCCACGTTGGGAGGATTGTCGTTTTTCTCATTCGAATAATTCGTGTTTCCTTCAAAACTTAGCCTGGGTGACAGTTGATAGCTAAAACCCAGGTTAATCGTCTTTCGCACATAGTCATTATTGGGAGTAATGCCCTGACTGCTCAGGTTGGAGAGCGACAGATTGAACCCACCTTTATCACCTCCGGACGAAAGCGAAAGGGAATTGCTTAGATTCTGACCGTTCCGGTAAAATTTCTTGACGATATCACGAACGGGCTCGTAAGGAACGGTAACCCCATCAAACAAAACCTGGGTGAGTCCGGGTGAAAATTTTTCACCAAAAGACCACTGTCCGGAAGTCGGATTTGGAGTAGTCGGACGTACCCCGTTCTCCCCCTGACCGTATTCATATTGGTAATCGGTGAAATCAAGCGCTGTTTCATTAGTATAATTAATATTGTAAGTAACTCCGATCCCTTTGCTGGTGCCTTTCGTTTTGGTTTTAATCATGATGACACCATCTTTGGCTCTGGATCCATAAAGGGCAGCCGCGGCGGCTCCTTTTAAGACGGTCATGCTCTCAATGTCGTCCGGATTAATACTTTGCAAACCGTCTCCACCGTCCGAGAAGACACCACCGGAGGCAACTCCCAGGGATCCATCCGCTCCGTTATTTCCTGGGTTGGTCCCGAAATTAGTATTGTCAATCGGAATTCCATTGACCACGATCAAAGGGTTGTTCTGTCCGGAAATGGAAGACTGTCCACGAATCCGCACTTTGGACGTACCACCGGGACCCGTACCCAGGGAGGAAATATTCACGCCGGCAATTTTACCCTGCAGGGTGTTCATAAAATTAGAAGTACGGTTTACATTAATTTCGTCGGCTGAAACGTTGGCGGTGGCGTATCCCAGCTTTTTTGCTTCTTTCTGAATACCCAGAGCCGTTATTACTACCTCACCCAACTGTTCAATCTCTGATTCCAGGGCAACATTGATAACAGATTGGTTGCCAATAGTTACTTCTGTGGTGGCATATCCGGTATAAGATATAACCAAGACCTCGGCATCATCCGGAACGGTGAGCTCAAAAGAACCATCCAGGTCCGTCACAGTACCCAGTGACGAGTTTTTTACCACCACATTGGCGCCGGTCAGCAGCGAACCATCGTTAGCATCCGTCACTACGCCCCGGACAATCTTATCCAGGGGTCGTACAGAGCGTGTTCTGAAGTCAAGAGGGGCTGAGATCTTGTCAATCTGGGGACTGCTTGAATTTCCCAGATAATCTTTGGACCGGCTATTACCTTCTTCATTCCCTGATTTTGCATGAATGACGTAGTTTCGGGGACTTATCTTCTGAAAGACCAGTCCGGTATCAGACAGTAACTTTCTTAATGTTTTCTCCAACGCACCGCCTGAAACATCACCGGATACTTCTACATCTTTTACTACGGATACATCGTAAGTAAAAAATACGTTATATCGGTTGCTCATCTGATCAAGGACTTCCTTGAGAAAAACATATTCCTTTTTCTCAAAAGCCCATTCAGCCTCATCACTAGTTGAGAGCATGGCCAATTCCTGTGCCGGAAGATTTATCTGGCAAAGACATAAAAGCCATATTACACCAATAGGACTTGACAGATTTTTTAATTTAATTCTCATATGCCTTCCTTTTTAAAAATGGTTAATAAAAAAGCTGAAATTTTCTTCTTTAACTAGATTTACTCAAAAACAATCTGATCCCTTTTTATTTTAGATTTTAACCCAAAAAGCAATTCGGTTACTTTGATAAATTCACTCAGGTCATCGGTTGGGATTGCTCCACTGATCCTTCGCGAAAGAAGGGACTTATCTTTGAGCTCAACCTGCTTTCCGTAAGTGTTATTAATATCCCTGATTACCTGCTGTAATGTTGCATCTTTATACACCCGGTATCCACTTTTCCAGGAAGTGAGTGATTGCGCTTCCTCCGCTGTTTGGGTGACTATGTGCGGTTCCTCGTGATTGATTTGGGCCAGCTCTCCCGGAGACAGTAGTAATTCTGTAGATTCATTGGATCCGTTTTTAAGGATAAGGGTTACCTTCCCTTCCTCCAGAAAAACACTGGTTGAATCATTCCGGGAGTTGACATTAAAATGCGTACCTAAAACCACCACATCCGGACCGGTGGTGTGAACAATAAACCTGGTATTTTCTGCGGGTATTTTCTCTACCTGAAAATAGGCTTCACCTTCCAGCCATACTTCTCTTATTCCGGTACTCCATTGATCACCCACTTTCAGTACAGAATTGGCATTTAATTCCACCTTCGATCTATCCGGAAGACTAATGACTTTCCGTTGGCCAAAGGAAGTCTCATGGAGCTCTGACGATCCGGGCCATCTTAAAAACAATTGAAGTATAGTCAACGGCATCAAGACAAAAACTAAAACAGCAGCGACCCAGAGCAATATCTTGCGAAATGTTTTATTCCGCTTGTGTCGCCCAATACGTTGCATCAGTTTGTCATGCATCGCCATCTTCCGCACTTCATCCAGTCCGGGTATTTCCACCATTTGAGTGAGTAGTACGATTTCCCGGGCAGAAGAAATCTTACCGGCTTGCTCCGGATATAA
>JAGQWZ010000060.1 GCA_020436835.1 Saprospiraceae bacterium
GTCATTTTCATCATGCATTTGATTATGGTGGTGGTGGAAAAGCTTACGGAGTGGTCCTACATGGCTCCGCCAGCCTGTGCCTGGTGGAGAACAATATTTTTAACCACCTTCGACATTCCATCCTCTTACAATCCGGAGCCAATGGCAATGTCATTTCTTTTAATTATTCCACGGATCCCTTCTGGACCAGTTTCCCAAATAATATTGCCGGTGATATCGTCTGCCACGGGAACTACCCTTTTCTGAATTTATTCGACCATAATATCGGACAAAACATTGTTGTCGACAATTCACACGGTGCGAATGGACCTTACAATACTTTTTTCCGCAACCGCGCAGAACTTTACGGTATCCTTATGAGTGCTACCAATTCTCCGGATCAAAATTTTATCGGCAACGAGATCACCGGAACCGGTCTAGGGCAGGGAAACTATGCACTGATGGGCAGCGGGCATTTTGAATACGGAAATAGTGACAACGGTGCAATTGTACCCGGAGGCACCGGTGACCTCGCTGATATGAGTTATTTTTATTCCTCACCACCTGAATTTCTCGCCGAATCCCTTCCACTGATTGGTCCTCCCGTGAGTCCCAATACCAAATCGATACCAGCCAGAGACCGCTTTTTGGCTGCCACCGGCCTAACTGTTTGTAGCAGTATTTGTAGCCAGGCCTACTATCAATGGACCGGATGGACCGGCTGTGCCCAGAACTCAAGCTGGCACGATCCGGAGAATTGGAGTAGTGGCATGATCCCATCATTGGAGGATGCAGTATTCATTCCAGCCGGCATGGGTACGAACTATCCTTCGCTGGATCAGAATGTTACGATACGGCTACTTGATATGGAACAGGGAGCATCCGTGCATATTCCCGAAGGCGTCGAATTTAAAGTGCTGGCTGAATAGCGATGGCAGGCTGACTGCATCCCTTTTTCCTTGAATTTTGCATCGGTCAGACAACAGCAGAACCGGACCGGAAGTTATCTTTGTATTCTGAACCATCACTTCATGCAATTTGCTGTCTACACCGTCCGAAATCCAAAGGTCAGCCCCCTCGTGAAATACATCCTTTTCAATTACAGCCTGGACTCCAGTGATCGAACCAGCGTGATTTCTTATGCAAACAACAATATTTGCCTGGGCATCGTCCAGGGTAAAAAGCTAAACCGTACAGAAACAGGTGAAATCTCCGGTACCGAAAGTTCCGGCATATCATCTTATCTGTCGGGAATGTACCTCACACCGCACTGTTTCCTAAATCAAGGTCTACTCGACGAGATTTGTATCGATTTTAGTCCTTTGGGCTTTTATAAATTCAGCCGCATGCCGGTGCAAACCTATATTTTTGATGGAGATCCTTTGCGGGAAATACTGGGAGCACAAGCCATCCATTTCTTTGAACGGATTTTTGAGATCGCGGATATCCAGGAAAGGGGCATCTTAATTGAAGAACTCCTTTTGAAAAGGATGGATACGTATGCAGATCCCTTTCTGGCGGAGGCATTGGCCTGTATACATCAAAGAAATGGACAGCTTGATCTGACGACACTCACCCGGCAGCTGAACTGCTCAGAAAACAAATTGCTAAGAGCGTTTAAAAGGCATTTTGATATTACACCGAAAGAGTACATCCGGATCGTTCGTTTTCGCCATTCCTTGCATTATCTGAAAACGAACACGAAGGAAGCCTTAACTGATATTGCTTACCGTTCCGGTTATTACGATCAAAGTCACTTTATCCGGGAGTACCATTTTTTTACCCATTCTTCTCCGAAATGCATGCGGGAAAACCTGATCAGTATCGAGCAGGAAGTGATGATATCCGTTAACAGTTAGGTGGCGGTTTTTTACAATTTTAGAGGATAAAAAGTTGAAATCTTTGCCCATTATTACACTCTAAATCTACGCTGGATGAAAAACATCGTATTACTGGTTTTTCTTTTATCACAATGTCTGGCCGCGCAGGCGCAATGGGATCTGCGACATAATATTTCCGATGCTGAAAAAGTCTATGCCCTATCTTTGTTCTGGTCGGAAGCCAAATACAATTTTGCCTTTTTCGATCAAACAGAGGTGAATTGGGATAGTGCTTACCAGGAATATATTCCTAAGGTGTTGGAGACCAAAAACACCTATGATTTCTACCGGATATTGAGTCGATTTTGTGCCCTGTTGAAAGATGGACATACCGATGTGTCACCACCCTGGGATATTTTCAATAGTTCAACCTATATCGGGGTCTTATTTGAGAAAATTGGCACCCATGTCTATATAAGTAACATCGCCCGTGAAGAAGCAGAAAGGGTACCCATCGGATCCGAACTTCTCAAAATAAATGGTGAGGATGCCCTCACTTTCATCGAACGAGAAGTGCTGCCGTATGTTTCTGCTTCGACAGAACATGAATTATGGAAAGAAGCTTTGAATGGAGCCATTTATGCTCTTCTCACTGATACGGTGCAAACACTCACACTCGAATGTCAGACTCCGGCAGGCGAATCAATAGCATTTGAAACGAGCCTTAAAAACAATCCTTATGAATGGGCGAGGAAAAGACGTCCATGGAAGAGAGTGGACTTTGAGTTGCTCACTGGCAATATTGGACATTTGATGCTAAACACTTTTGGTGAAGACAGTGTCATTATTGATTTCCAGGCATTGCTTCCGGAATTACGAAAATGTGCCTCGATCATTATTGACTTACGCCGGAATGGCGGAGGAAATACGGGATACGGTGCGGAAATTCTGAAATATTTCACCGATGAGGATCTGGTGGGGTCTAAATGGAAAACCAGAGAGCACAAATCCGCTTACTACGCCTGGGGTGCTAACATGGAATGGCCGCAAGACTATGATTCGCTAAGTTCAGAAGACCAGGATTGGGTCAAAGAAGCATTTGAAACCGGAAGACGGAATCACTGGTACGAAGGAGACATGATGCAATTTGAAAATGACATTGAGACCGACAAGATTGATGTCCCGGTCGTGGTCCTTTTTGGCAACAATACAGCGTCTGCTGCCGAAGACTTTCTGATCTTTATCGATGGGATGAAAAGAGAAATGATGACCGTTGGCCAAAAATCCTTTGGCAGTACCGGTCAGCCCATTGCTTTCAAGTTACCTGCAGGTGCCTGGGCGCGTATTTGCAGCAAAAGGGATACTTATCCCGACGGACGAGAATTTGTCGGTTATGGCGTAGCGCCGGATGTTCCGGTAGAAATCACCAGGGAGGCACTAATCAGCGGTGAAGACCTTGAACTAAAAAAAGCACTGGAGATCTTAGAAAACAAGTAATCTAACATTTACTACATCTTATCTGCTCTGGCCGCAAGAAATTTCGGCCCTCTATCACACTGAATATCAGGCTCTTTAGCTAATTTGTACGTTTTTATACGTATTTATACGTTTTAAAACTTGACTTATAGTATAGATGCGGCTATCTTTGGTGTCATGAAGAAATTAACCGCAGCCGAAGAAGAGATCATGCAGGTGATCTGGGAAAAGGAAAAATGCCTTCTTAGTGACATTATTGAGCACCTGGGTAAACAGGATGCACCAACCTCAACGATATCTTCCATTGTTCGCATTCTGGTTAAAAAAGGCTTTGTCGATTATAAGGCCTACGGCAGAACTTATGAATATTATCCTGTCGTCGATAAAAAAGTGTATACAGAAAATTCCCTCAAAACCTTTGTTGACAGCTATTTCGATGGATCGATGAAAAACCTCGTTTCCTTCCTGATCGAAGAAAAAGACCTAAAAACAAAAGAGTTAAATGAGTTGCTCGATCACTATAAAAAAGAAGAAGAATGAAAATCCTTCAATATATCCTGGACTGCACTCTAATCTGGATAGTTTTCTATCTAGTGTACTATGTTCTTCTGCGAAGGGAGACTTTTTTTCAGTTGAATCGAGTCTTCCTGGTTGGAGGAGTGTTGACCGGTCTTCTATTACCCTTTATTCGATATATGCCAACCCAGATTTATCTTGACCCTGAAAGTACCCTGGTTTATCCAATTTCAAAAGTGGATCTATCGAATCTATCTTTTGAAGCGGAGAGCGGTACGGGCATTTCTTATGGTTTGTATTTAATTTACATTATTTATTTGGCGGGGGCCTCCTTCTTCCTGGGTAAAATGATATCCGGCCTCTGGAAAATTTACCGGTTGTACCGTTCTGGGAAAAAGACAAAGTATCCTGCATTTGTCCTTGTTGAGACCACATTTCAACATTTACCCTTTTCATTCTTCAAATGGATATTCTGGAGTAAGGGATTGACTTTTGAAAAAATAGATCAATCAAAAATATTAGCTCATGAACTGGTTCATGTGAAAGAAAAACACAGTCTGGATATTCTAATCATAGAATTTTTAGGTATCATTTTCTGGTTTAATCCAATCATTTACCTCTACCGGTCTTCCATCCGGGAAAATCATGAGTTTATTTGTGATGGATCAATTGGCAGAGCAAACTTCAAATATAGTCAGCTTCTAAAGTTTGGTCAACCAGGCGAGCTGCAAATGGCACTTACTAATCAATTTTTTAAAAACCACATTAAAAACAGAATCATGATGTTGAAGAAGAATCCATCTGCCCGATATTTGAAGTATAAGTCCCTCTTAATTGTGCCGGCCATGATTTTTTTTATCATTGTCCTGGCCTTTAAAATCGAAAACTCAGCGCCGGTAGCCCCAGTGCTTAAAGATTGTGTTTCTGCTTCATCTGATGCCGATGCTCAAAAGATCTGTACAGAGAAAGTCCTATTGGAGAAGATCTATAAAAGCATCATTTATCCTGCTGATGCCAGAAAAAACGCAACGACAGGAATTGCGATCCTGGGCGTCACTTTTAATAAAAACGGAATGACAAATCATGAGATATTGCTTGACGATGAAAACCTTTTTAGTACTGCATTTAAACCTGTGATAGAAGAATTAAAATCCGTACAATTTTCACTCAAGGACGCTGAGCAGGTTTCATTTACGATACCGGTTCTATTTAGAATCGAAGAAGGAGAAACGAGAAAAGCGGTTCGAAGCAGTAATAAAATCCCGGGTCTTGAAAAATATCAATCCCTGTTCTCGCAAGACTTTCTTGTTGTGACCGGATATGGCATTAGGAATTCTGAAACTCAAATACCAGTTGAAGTGGCAAAGGACATTAATGTGAAAAATGACCAGGAAATCATCGTTGAGAAAAAAGTGGAAAACGAAGAAATTAAAGGGGTACGGATCAGGATCAGACCGGATGCGGATCAGGAAGGGAAGCCCCTATTAAAACTTCACAAAACCAACAGCAGTCAGGGTAAAATAATTACCGATGAAGAATTTGCTCAAATAAATCCGGATGATATCGAAAAAATTAATGTCATCAAAGGGGAGATGGCGATAAAAGCACATGGTATTGAAGGCCGAAACGGTGTCATTGAAATATACATTAAACAGAAGGTCAAACGGCAGGAGGGTAAAGATCCAAAACCGGTTTTCTATATCTACAATGATCAACTGGAGCTCACCCGGACAATTCATAATCCTAAGGTCGCAAAAAGACTTTTGGAGAAATTAGAGATTTCCAAAGTCAATACCTTGTCATCTGAAGCAGCTTATGCCAAATATCAGTTGAAAAATGATCGAAGTGCTGTGGAAGTGTTCACATCTGCAGAAAATAATAATGTGGTTTTAGATCCAGAATCTATTAAGCCTGAGATTACTGAACGATCGCAACCAGGAAACATTGTCAATCTTCAGGTTTTCCCCAATCCAACTAATGAGCGATTGAACATCACTCTTAAGACAAAAATCAATCCACTAAAAATAAATTATCATATTGCCGATCTGCAGGGAAAAACAGTTCTCCGGGGCAAAGAAGTTGAAATGAATGGTCAATGGAATTTGGAGATAGACGTACAGACCCTGCCGGAGGGTCAATATTACCTGATACTGAATGATGGCCGGATCAATCATCAGAAGCCATTCCAGATCGTGCGGTGAGAAAGTATATGAACCAACACCTGGAGGATAGCGAAAATAAAGCGTGGAAAAATAGATTTTAATCTCCTCCGCTGGATGGCACACTGCTCTGCATTTTGTGACACGCCTTCTGTGCTAACACATAAAGAGTAAATGTAATGCCTTACAATGTATGTGTTACAATAATAACTAATGTAAAGGCCAGGACTTCATTCTGTGATTGAAATCATCGGTGAGACTAATCTGAAGCATCTTGACTTTTCGCTATTTTCTTCTTATATTAGAGAAGGACGCATGAAGAGCTGATTGAATATTTCCTAACCTTAAAATTGATCAGTATGGAAAACGTTTCCTCTCATAATTCACCCACCGACTATTTAGACAAAATGCATAGAGAAGAAGCCCGAATCAACACTATCATCGCAGCGATAGTGATGGTCGGTTTCGCCACTCTTTTAGCATATATGTTTTTTGGTCATTAGTGTGGAAGTACCTGTAAAAAGTACAGGTAGTAACATGTAATGCTAGGTTAATACATGGTTCACTGAGAAGGTGAACTTGGATTGTAATGCTTAAATAATTTACACTATCAAAATGTAGTGGCGGTTTGTCACTACATTTTTTATACGGTGACGTTTAATAATGATCTTCGATGCGGTTTAGTCCCGCTTTGGCCTTTTGATGCAAGCTACTCCGGTATTCATCCGGTTTAATATCCAGGGCGAGGTTAAAATACTCTTTGGCTTTTTCAAGTTCACTTTGTTTCTCGTAGATATTACCACTCATTAGGGCAGCATTGCAGGCGAAGTAATAGCCTTCGTAGCGACCCTGGTCAATGGTCATCTGATAATAATCTAATGCCTTTGGGTACAATTCCAATTGATGATACACCCGGCCAAGACGGTACAGATATTCGAGCTGTTGCTCGGCCTTATCAAAATGGTGAGGTGTCTTTTCCTCCAGATGAATTCTTGCCTTCTGGTAATATCCTCCATCGAATAAGATCCGGGCAATCAACAGATGCCGGTTTGGAATCCGGTTGAGGCGGGCTTCATACAGGGCAGTCAAATCTTCGTCGATTACACTCGCACCATGTACTTTGCAGGCTTCCATATACTTGAGATAGCGGTCAGGATGGTTATGCACCAATTCATACCAGGCCAATTTTTGATACGCTTCCTTGATGTAGTGCATTCCCCGGGTTTCTCTGAGAAACTGCATCAGATACTCATCGGCTCCTTTTTCTAACCGGTTCAGACGCGCCACCCCTTCCATAAAATGCAAATACGGAAAAGGGAAATAATCCGGCCCTTGAGGCTTGTGTTTTAATATTTCGATGGCCTCATCGTTTTTGCCCGTTTGCATCGCCACATTTGCCTTGACAAAACAAGCGAGGGGATTTTCCCGGGCATCAATACTGGAATCCTCGATCATTTCCCAGGCTTCATCTCCACGGTTTTCCAGGTGTAACAAGAGGTAAGCATACATGACATATGCTTCGTCCTGAAAGACAAAATTGTTACTACGGGCGTATTGCAGTACCTCTTCAATTTCTGCCCTCCCCTGGGCGATTGTGCCTGACATTCCCAACAACCGGACACCCCAGCGATATTGATCCGGCACGGTTCCGATCAAGGCGTGTAATAACCCGAGGTTCTTCTTGTTGGGCATGAATTCGGGAAATAAATCTGCATTCCGGCTCAATAGATTAAAAGCCCGTTTAATTTCCATCACCGCCTGGAAGTAATCTTCAAACTTGACCCGGGTAATCGCCCACTGAAGATGGATGTCGGCCTGCGTATAGAGATAATAAGGGGACTGGCGGTCACCCTGCCGTATCGCTTCCAGCCGCAGCTCTTTGTTCTGTCTTAATTTTTCATAGGTGTCGATCTGTTCTCCTATGAAAATTGAAAGACAATCCATGTAATTGGCCAGGCTGTGCGATATAAGATTATCGGACTCAGTGATTCGCAGGTTTACCAACTCACTTCGCGCCTCTTTAAATCGAAGAGAAAAAACAAGGTTATACGTCTTTACTGCCTGAGGGGAATACTCAAAATACCCAATGGCATAGGTCAGCGGCAATTGCAGACAACTCAAAAGGATAAGGATGAGACTGGTATTCCGCTTCATACAAAGTACTAAACCCCGAACAAGGTATAATATTGCTCCGGGGTTATATTAATGAGAACAACAATATCAACTTATCAGGTAGTTGCTTCGGAAACCTCGTCTACAATGCTGGAATCTACCAGGATCCGGCCGCAGTGCTCGCAGGCAATGATCTTTTTCTGGAGGCTGATCTCGAGTTGTAATTGGGGAGGGATCTTGTTGAAGCAACCTCCACAAGCATCTCGTTCCACGGTCACTACTGCAAGTCCATTTCGATAAGACTCCCGGACACGGTCGTATGCTTTGAGCAGACGGTCATCTATCCCTTTACGCTGAGTTTCACTCTGCTTCTGCAATTTATTGCCGTCCTTTTCAGTCTTGGCAATGATCTTATCCAACTCTACCTTCTTATTATCCAGGTTCTTATTCTTATCCGCCATCCGGTCTTTGGCAGCCTGGAGGGTCTCATCTTTTGCTACAATGCTGGCTTCAACCTCCCGGATTCGCTTTTCCGATAGCTGGATATCCAAACGCTGAAGCTCAATTTCTTTGGTCAATGCTTCATATTCCCGGTTATTCTTCACATCATCCAGCTGACGGCCGTACTTGGCAATCAAAGTCTCGGATTCCTTGATCTTATTTTTGTGTTGGGCAATGGCATCTTCCAGTTCCTTTTTGGAATCTTCCAGTTTCTGGACCCTACGTTGGAGACCTTCAATTTCATCTTCCAGATCTTTTACCTCCATCGGAAGCTCCCCTTTTAATACCTGTATTTCATCTAATTGAGAATCAATAAGTTGCAACTTAAAGAGCTCTGACAATCTTTCCGGTATAGTTTTCTCACCTGCCATTTTCGTATCTATAATTTATTGGATTGGTATTCACTTTTGTGCAATAGCCCGCAAAGGTACTAAAATTCCCAGTTATGAGCTCAAAGAGAAGTTCTATGGTAAATTTTTCGCTTTCGTAATGACCAATGTCAAAAATGACAATCCGGTCATTTGCTTCGAAGTATTCGTGGTACTTGAAGTCCGACGAAATAAAGGCATCTGCTCCCTGTTGGATGGCATCCTCAAGGAGGAATCTACCCGAGCCTCCACATAGCGCCACTTTGCCAATTTGTTCCTTTACCAGATCGGTATGCCGCAATCCGGGCAGCTCCATGCACTCGATCAAATATGAAATGAAATCAATAGAAACCATTGGTTTAGATAAATTTCCTATGACTCCACTGCCGGTCATTTCATCCTGATTTGCGCGAAGAATTTGTAGATGCTGCAGTCCGATTTTCTGGGCAATCCTCTCATTCACCCCAGAACTGAGTACATTGTCCAGATTGGTATGGATCGCATAGATGGCCACATCATTGCGAATGGCCTTCAACACCGCACGTTCCGTATAATGGTAGCCATTCAGTCTTTTCAAACCCCGGAAAATAATAGGGTGATGAGCGATGATCAAATTGCAGCCCAGTTCAACTGCCTCATCAACAACAGCCTCTGTAGCGTCCAGGCAAAATAAGGCAGCTTTCACTTCAGTACGGTGATCCCCAACGATCAGACCCGCATTATCATAGCTTTCCTGATAACGCAGAGGAGCAATATCCTCCAAATAGTCCGTGATATCTCTAATGATCATCTCCTGTACCTTTTATTTTTTCAATAATGCCTGAAGATGAATACCCATTCTCAAAAGGCAATATTTTAACTCGTCCACCCCAGACCCTGGCTTCTTCGCCACCGACAACCTGAGAAGCCAGATAGTCACCGCCTTTCGTGATGATATCCGGTTTCAGTGCTACTATGCTTTTTAGCGGAGTATCCTCATCAAAGAGCATTACCAAATCCACCATTTGCATCGCTGCAACCTGCAATAGACGGTTGCCCTCTGGATTGATTGGTCGCCCTTCACCCTTTAATCGCTTCACGCTTGCATCGGAATTTATACCCACAATCAGCAGATCTCCCAATTTACGGGCAGCACAAAGATACCGGATGTGACCCGGGTGCAATAGATCGAAAACTCCATTAGTCCAAACGACTCGTTTGCCTTCTGAACGCCATTCAGCAATTCTGGCTTGGGCCTGAGGCAGGGTCAAAATCTTTTGTTCTATAAGTTCAAGCATCAGATCCGGGCTGGTTGATAACTGCGATTATATCCGGGTAATACCAATAGGGCAATTAATCCAAACAGGATGTTACCAAAAATATTAATAGTAAAGAAGATTATCATCGCAAAAGAAAAGGCATCATTCTGATCGATACCGTAAAGCACCAACCCGGCTATGACCAGCGCATGATAGCTTCCCATTCCACCGGGGGTTGGAATAATCATCCCCAGACTGCCGAAGACGAAGACCAGCAAACCCGCCAAAGGACCTAAATGGGCAGTCGGGTCAAACGCATTAAAACAGAGGTAAGTCATCAGATAATACATTAACCAAATTGTAATGCTGTGGATGATCAGTAGCTGCTTGTTCTCCACCTTGCGTAAGGATTTCAAGCCTTCGACAAATCCTTCCGCGGTCTTTATCAGACGTATTACCAGGGGCATCGCCAACAGTCTGCTTCTCAACATCCAGGCAATCAAAGCGATAGCCAGCAATAGTATGCCTGCAATAAGGAATAAGGGACTGGTCAGCACCTTGGTGAAACTCAAATCGGCATTTTCAGCCAGGTAGTTCCAGAGCAGATCGTACTGTAACATCAATGCTAAGAGAAATACCACCCCAAAACAAAGCAAGTCTATTATGCGATCCATGGCTACCGTACCCATGACTTTTTCAAATGGAATCGATTCATAACGGGAAAAAGTACCTGCTCTTACCACTTCTCCTACCCGGGGTAGTCCAAGATTGGCAAAATAGCCTATCATCACACAATGGAAGCTATTTGGCCACCGTGTTTGGTATCCCAGGGAATGCAATAGTTGTTGCCAACGTAACGACCGGCTCACATTACTAATGAAAAAACAAATACAGATGACCACCAGCCAGAAAAGATGGGTGGACTTAAAGTCGGAAACGACTTTATCTATCAGACTACATTCCTCTTCAGGAATCCCTTTCAGGGTACAATCAGCAAGATAACTGGCATTTAGATCATTATACAAGAACCACAAGATCGTGATACCGAAAAGCAGGAACACAAACATCTTGAGTAGTGACCTCAATGTGCTTTTCAAGGCTACTAAGCTTTGAGTGAGTTGTCAGGATTCGGAAATACAGAAACCGGTTCAAAATCAGCCGCTTCTTCGGGAGACATGTAGGCGTATGAAATGATAATTACCACATCCCCTACCTCAGCTTTTCGAGCTGCAGCCCCGTTCAAACAGATCGTGCCGGATCCCCGCTTTCCCTTAATTACATAGGTCTCAATTCGCTCCCCATTATTGTTATTGACAATCTGCACCTTTTCACCTTCCATCAAATTGGCCGCATCCATTAAGTCTTCATCAATCGTAATGGAACCGACATAATTCAAGTTGGCTTCGGTGACCGTTGCCCGGTGAATTTTAGATTTAAATATTTGTAATAACATGGCTGCAAAAATAAATTAATTCTAACAAATTGGTGATCAGTCACCAATCGCTAGTTCAACAGGTAGAACAAAAGATTAGTTTCATGGAGTATCCCGCCACTTATTAAAACAGAATCCATACCGGTAAAGATCAGTAAGATCATTACTGAATATCATATTCCGGTCCGGCTATTTGTCCGGAACGTCCAGCTTATCCAGATAAACTTTACCCCCTTTCATCACCAGTTTGACATTTCGGAGATTCGAGATATCCGCTTCAGGATGGCCTTCAACCACAATAAGGTCTGCTAAAGCTCCGGAGGTGATCCTGCCGAGGTCCTGTAACTGGAATACCCGGGCATTGACACTGGTGACTGCCCGAAGTACGTCTTTGGGTTTCATGCCATATTCGACCATCATTTCCAACTCACGGACATTATCTCCATGACTGAAGACACCGACATCTCCGCCAGCACAAATCTCCACTCCTTTCTCCAGGGCCAGGGTAAAGCTCTTTTTCTTTGCCTGTATCCGTTCCGGTTCGGGATCAACTCCCTTATTCCAGCCGCGATACTGCATGATGGCATCTCCTGCAGCCAAAGTAGGGCAAATCGCCACATGGTATTGTGTCATCAGATCATAAATGCCTTCATCCGCAGCATCCCCATGTTCTATTGTTTGCACCCCCGCCAAAATCGCCCGATGCATGCCTTCAATTGTACTTGCATGAGCAACGACCGGTCGTCCACTGGATGCTGCCGTCTCCACAATCAATGACAACTCGTCGGGTGAGAACGTCGGTTGGGCCTGACCACCCGGTCCCCAGCGATAGTCGGCATAAACTTTAATGAGATCAACTCCTTTTCCGATCTGATCTCTGACCACCCGGATCAGATCCTTTCCATCTGCTTGTTCTGCACCCAGTGGCACTTCCACATGATCGGCAAATCCTTTCGGTCCGTAACTTCCGGTAGCAACGATTGCCGGCCCGGCCACCAGCATCCGTGGCCCGGGAGTGATCTCTTTTTCAATGGCCCTCTTCAGGCCCACATCCAGATATCCTGCTCCTTCTGTGCCCAGATCACGCACGGTGGTAAAACCCGCCATCAGCGTTTCTCTGGCGTGATTTGTCGCCCTGACCGTACGCTCAGCAAAGGACTCCTGGAGTACCTGATCGTTCCAGGAGGTCTCATTGTAAGGATGGAGGAATAAGTGACTATGTCCTTCAATCATACCCGGCATCAAAGTAAGCCCGCTAAGATCAATCACCTGTCCTGTGTTTTCAGCATTTAAATTTCGGCCCACTCGCTCAATCCTGTCCCCTACCACCAATACATCCCAATCTTCGTGAAAATCCTCCCCATCAAACAAAAGGGCATCCCGAAAAAGTAACGGATTCTGGCCAAAACCGGGCTGCAACTGCAGGAAATGAATTACTAAAATCGGGAGAAGAAACTTCATTGCCACATCTTTCAAATAAAGTTACAATAGATATTTGCCTGACTGCATGATCCGGGAGCTTTTCATTTGTGAGCGCTGACAGCGGGCGAAGTTAAACCAGATACTTCCGGACAATCACATAGCGAATTACGCACACTTGATTTTCAAAAGAATTTGCTGCCGACAATGAAGCTAAACATGGGAATTAGCTTGACCAGTAATGTCACATCATACGATTAGTCGATGTCCTAATAAAGAACCATATCGAAAATGCGACGGTATTTTTTTGTGACTGGATGTTGAGTTCCCAACAATCGGAATACGGCAATGGCAGCTCGCCGCGGTAGTTCGTCATGAATCGACTTATCTTTGCCCACGACATCGATGATACGCTGAACTGCCTGTTCATAGTCTCCGGTCTTTAGTTCTCCGGATGCTTTCAACAACTCACTGCTCAAACCACCATGATTAGAGTCGGTAATGCTATTTAATTCGCCAACGACGCGGATATCTTCCACGGCCTCATAGTCCTGATCACCCATTTTTATCTGCTCTACCAATTCCATGGCTTTGCCGGGATCGGTGAAGACCAACTTCCTGGCCAGGTTTAGTTGTGCCTCCCGATGCTCGGGATAAAGCTCTAAGAATCCCGACAGGAGTTCAATGGCTTCCGGATCGCTAGCGGCAAGCAGTTGCTTTTGCAGTCCTGACCATTCCGCTTTGTCAGCTGTCGGCAGGTTTTCGTCCAGCCATTGAAGGATTTGTGGGCGGGGTAAGGCCCCGGCAAATTCAGCTATGACCTCTCCATCATAAAACATCTTCACATTGGGAATGCTTCTTATGGAATACTCCAAGGCAATTTCCTGATATTCTTCCGTATTTAATTTGATCAGTTCCCATTTCCCATTCCCTTCTTCGGCCAATTGTTCAATTGTTGGACCCAGAACCCGGCAGGGGCCACACCAGGGTGCCCAGAAATCAACCACTACCGGTACCTGATGACTACGTTCCAGGACATCTTTGTTGAAATTCATAATTCACCTTTTAATTCATCAACTAAGAACAATGATAGGTAAGATATGTTCCCTCTTGTGTGTTGTTCATCACAGAAAAGCCGGTAGCTACCTTTCTCAAATTTTCCTTCTACGGTGCAACCGGTAATAGAAGAAATAGATCACTCCGGCAATGACAAATCCAAGAAATTCGCGCACCAACTCAATGTGAGGAGATTCGGCCTTCATTTGGCCGGTGATGGTCGGCATACCCTCCTTGATCCAGGATATGAAATCCGGGGACAAATAAAGGAGACCTGCCAGGCAAACAATGGCACCGATCAAAGGCAAAACAGGAAAATACCTTTTCGCCAAGGTCAAACCGGCGGTCACCGCTACACCCAGGTAAATGGAAACCCATGGAACCGGATCAGGATCATTAAGCTGCCAGTAAGCAAATAATAAAAAGATAATTACAGCAACAATGTGAACAGCACTTTTCATATTTCAAAATTCTATTCGATAACTTAAATTCGGTATAAGACCAAGATGGTATCTGGTCGCCACCGCATTGTTCTTCAGATCAAAATAATGATAGGCAATATTTTTTCTATTCGTGGCATTTAGAAGGTCAAGTCCAAGCAGACTGGTATATTTTTGCTTAACTCTCTTATAATAAATACGAAAATCAATTTTGAAAAAGTCCGGGAGTTGAAGCGTATAAGCCTCATTTTCACTATATACCGTACGATACTGAAAAACTGAATTGGCGATGTCGATTGGACTCTCCCAAAATCCTCCGAAATAAGTAGTTCGCAAATTTAATCCAATTGTTTTTACCCTACTATTCTTCTGCCAACTGAATTCTTTTCCTCCGGTGAGATTAAATCCATATTTACTATTATACCGGGTATTTCTTTTTACACCATCTCCTCCCCGGTATTTTGAGTCGAATACGGTGCCGTTTAAAAGGAAATAGGTGGATTCCGTAAAATATCTTTGATAGGTGATTTCTATGCCCGTATTAAATCCGGTACCCTCACTGGTTAGATTTTCTGTTCCGATATAATCCAACGTATTGATCGGCGATAAGCTCCGTCCACTGCCAGGAGCGATCGGCAGATTAAACAAATCCTGATAATACAACTCCGTAGTTAAATTAGAAAAATCACTAACCTGATATTTATGAGATAACACAAAATGATGGCTCCGTATAAACGCCAGATCTGAATTGTCGCTTCCGGAACGATTAGCGAGGAGCAGCGCCTGAGGCGGCACAATGCGGCTATGCAAGCCATACGAGAAACCAAACTCACTTTTTGGAGCAGCCTGAACACTAATTCCGGCTCTAGGTTCAATGGCCAGTGATCCGTTGAGGGTGAAATAGTTGTTATGAATTCCCATTTGAATTTGCACTTTGCGGCCTAATAATTTCTGCACATCTCCGTAGGCCTGAAGCAAAAATCCATTTTTACCATTTTCGTGAATCTCTTCCTGCTGTGGAGGAAAGAATTCACTTAAAATATAGTAGTCCATAAAATTGGCACGGATCCCGAGATCGGCAGTTCCTCCGGTTTTTAGACTTATCTTTCTCCGGCTGTGTATTCCCATGCGTTGTTCTACCGTCTCATCCTTTTCAAATGGATCAAACTGAAGAAACATGTTGGACAATCTGGAATTTCTCTTGTGACTATATCCACTGTAAGCTAAAGTATGTTCCCACCGGCTATTTTCGAATTTCAGCCCGGCAGCAGCCATCCGGCTGTCAAAACTTATATTTTGCTCATCCTTGAACTCTTCCCTAAGGTCAAGCGCAGGAGCTTCAAAAACGTTCTCACTCACTCCTCCCATGCCGTAGAGAGATACCGTAGTTGCATGATCAAGATGCCATTTTAAATGGAAGGACAGATCCTGAAAGGTAATTGCTTCATCACCCAGATCAATCCCCATTTGAGAAAGCAGCCCAATAGTAGAATACCGGTAGTTTATCAGGTAGGAATCTTCCCTGTTTTTATTTATCGGACCTTCCAGGGCTGCATCCAGACCAAGTAAACCAAGCTGGGCGGTGAAATGGATTTTGTCCGTTGCTCCATCCCGTAAGCGCATATCAAATACTCCAGAAGTAGCATTTCCATAAGATGCGGGAAAAGCTCCGGTCAGAAATGTACTGTTGCCAAGCATCTGGGCACTGAGAATATTCACTCCTCCACCGCTTTGACTGGAACGGTCATTAACCGTTCCGGCATTGCTTAGATGATTGGGGTTCACTATTTCAACCCCCTCAAGATACCATCCCAAACCGTTGGGAGTGTTACCTCTTACCACCAAATTGTTGGCCTGATCATTTTCATTTATGACGCCCGCATAATGGGTAGCCAGACGGGCCGGATCATAAAAGGTGCCGGGAAAACGAAACGTTTCTTCAACCGTGAGGGTATATATACTATTAACTGCCTCCGTAGAACGCTGCCGAGATTCCGCTTTTACCACTACCTCCTGCAATGATTCCTGAGCCGGAGTAAGTTGAAAAATCTGCCTGCGCGGCACCCCGCTATTCACTTCAATTTCCGCTACTCTTTTTGCCTGATACCCCAGCGATTGAAAACTAATCTGATATGATCCGGGAGGTACCTGGTTAAAAACAAAGATCCCTTCCGAATTGGTAATGGCCTCCAAAGAATTCATATCGTTTCTGAGCAGTACTGTGGCGCCGTCTATCGGAGTGTGGGAATACTCGTCCAGAAGTTGACCCGAATAAGAGAGATCATTTACCTGGGCCTCCATAGCATTGCCCAACAGCAGAAACAGCAAAATCCACGTTATCTTACTCATAACGAGTCAATGTAGTAAATACCGCTCTTCCTCCCCCTCTTTCCAACTACTTTTAAAGCAGATTTCTATAATCCGATAATTCTCCGGTTCAATTCTTCATCTGGTGAACCTCCGGCAAAGTCATCAAATGCCTTTTCGGTCAC
>JAGQWZ010000589.1 GCA_020436835.1 Saprospiraceae bacterium
CTGACCGAATACGATCTTTTATTATTTTATGATATGTACGACTCGATTACGCATGCTCAAAAACAGGCTTATATCGATTTGATCGAGACAGGTAAACCTATGATCTTCTTGCACCACAGCCTGGTATCTTATCAGGACTGGCCGGAATTTAGAGCGATAGTGGGGGGTAAGTATCATACGCTGGATTCCACCCGTCTATCTCACTATAAACATGATGAATCCATTTCAGTAAAAGTGGAAGATCCCCAACATCCTATTACGTATGGAATGTCTGATTTTACGATTGAGGACGAGACTTATGGAAATTGTGAGATTTTGCCGGGTGTCACTCCTTTACTCCGTACCGACCATCCCTTGAGTATGCCGGTAATTGGTTGGGTGAATCACTATCGACAGCACCCAATCGTATATCTGCAAGGCGGTCACGGACCCACTGCTTACCGGGATCCACATTTTCAGAAAATATTGAAAAATGCGATCCATTGGTCACTCCGGAAGGAAAATGCCAATTAGCAGCTATCCACAAAATCAGCTCAACCCAATAAGCATCAAAAATTACTCTTCCCACCGACGGTGAAGATGTCGGGAACATCGTTTGATCGCTGAGTAGAAAAAAAGATCATAAATAGTCACCGGTAAAATCAAGGTACGGCTTTACGGCTGCAGGTGGCTTCTTTGCGCCCAAATTATCGTCTTCACTTTTTATTCTTTTTCTTTCAAAATCCCTGTTTAATCTGCCCTTCTGATATTTCAACATTTGCGTATGTTAGATGCATGCAAGCGAAGTCCAACTTTGTCATCTGGACCGTGGTCTTTCTGGCCTTTGTGGCTACAGCCTTAAGTTTTCTGGATCGTCAGGTTCTTTCTGTCTCGATCATCCGGATCAAGGAAGAACTTTTTATAACCGATACCCAGTACGGATTTATCAACACCGGCTTTTTAATTAGCTATGCCCTGATGTTCACCCTGGGTGGCATTTTAATCGATCGGTTTGGCAGCCGGCTGGGACTGGCATTTTCCGTCGGATTTTGGTCCATAGCTACTGCATTGCACAGCGTAGCGAACAGTGCATCCCATTTTATCTTTTTTCGTTTTCTTCTTGGCCTGGGTGAAGGGGGCGCCTTTCCCGGTGCAGTCAAGGCAGTAGTCGAATGGGTGCCAAAGCACCGGCAGGCTCTGGCAAATGGTATTGCTATCGGAGGTGCCGCCCTGGGTGCTGTCCTCGCTCCTCCTTTGACCGTGTACCTCATTGGAATAATGGGATGGCGTGGCGTTTTTATTGTGACAGGATTATTTGGCATTTTATGGGTAATAATTTGGCTTTTCGTAACCCGGACACAAAATCTCAAGCAGGCGGATCAACCACCGGTAGCGAACGTAGAAGCACGAGCCGGCTGGGATCATATTGTGAAGATCCTGACTGTAAAAGAAGTCTGGATTTTCATTATTATTCGTTTTTTACTGGATCCAATCTTTTATTTCTATATGTTCTGGATCCCAAAGTATTTAAATGAAGAACGACAAATTGCCTTGGAAGATATTGGCAATTTATTCTGGATTCCTTTCCTGGGATTAGGAATATCGAATATTTTAGGTGGATACCTTTCCGATGAGATTTTCAAAAGAACAAATAGTTTGAATTGGGCTAGAAAAGGCATCATGGGCGTAGCGGCTATCATGACTTCATCCGCTATTTTTATTCAGTATTTGACTACCGCAGAAGGGGTGATCTTGATGCTCTTTATTGCCTTTTTTGCGCATGGCTTTTGGATTACAAATTATATCACCTCCATCAGCGATATATTCGGAAAAAAGGTGACATCCACCATCATCGGTTTATCGGGGAGTGCCGGAGCACTTTCTTCATTAATCATCAATCCGTTAATGGGAATTATTATCGCCAAATATAGCTATCAACCCCTTTGGATATATTCGGGATTAATGTACACGGTAGCCTTCTTTTTCTTCATCTTGACCGTACCCAGGATAAAGTTACTGGATACAAATCGTTGAGCGATCGAATTTTTCAATTATGAGAATTAGCCGGTATTATCCGTAGAAGAATTGCAGTATTTTTTTGAAATCTATAAAGCCTGATTATTTATGCAACGTGATCTGGAAAAGGAAAGACCCCGTATTGGATTTTTTGGAGTGGGTTATTATAAATATTGGTCCCAGTTTGATGGTCTTCTGGATGAATTAATGGATAAACATCTCCGTATCCAGGATAAACTGGGGAATCACGATGCCACCATCATTGATTTTGGTATGATCGATGACCCATCGAAAGCGTATGCGGTGGTGGCCGAAATGCAGGCAGCCAATCTCGATCTTCTTTTCTGCAATATGCTGACGTATGCTACCTCTGGTACTTTTGGAATAATAATCAGGACGTTAAATATACCCGTAGTGCTCTGTGCCTTACAACCGAATGCAGCGATGGATTATTCCAGGGCTTCAACCTATATGCAGCTGCTACATGATGATATTTGTTCTCTGCCTGAATTCGCCGGGGTGGCCGTGAGATTAGGCAAGAGGGTTCCGGATATGATTATTGGTACCTTGCAGGATGACCAGGAGGTTGACCGGCAAATGGATGAATATTTCCGTATTGCCCGGGTTTTGCACACCTTAAAAAATGCTCAATTGGGTCATATCGGTCATCCTATCAATGCCATGCTTGATATGCATACCGATCCAACTATGCTGACCGCTGCATTTGGTTGTCATATTGTGGAATGTGAAGCTCATGAGATTTTCAGCTGTTATCAGCAGGCTTCTGAAGAAGAGATTGCAGAGGTCACCCAATTTATCCTTCAATTTTTCGATACTCCCGATCCGGTTTCCGATCCCATCTCAATGAAGCTGACCGCACCGGACCTGCAGATGTCTGCCAGAGTAAGCGTAGCGCTGAATCGCTTCGTTCGGGAGCGAAATCTGGATGGTCTGGCCTATTACTATGATGGACCCGAAGGAAGTGCATTGCAGAATGTGATGGCCAACCTCATCGTGGGCAATTCTATCCTTACTTCACATGGATTTATGATGTGTGGCGAGTCGGATCTGAAGACCTTGATTGCCCTCATTATCATGGACCGCCTTGGCATCGGCGGTAGTTTCGCCGAATTTCACCCTGTGGATTTTAAGGAGGGATTTGTGCTGGTGGGACACGATGGACCGCATAATATTTCAATTGCCGAAGGGAAACCCGTACTTCGAAGTTTAAAGAAATATCACGGTAAGCCAGGAAGTGGAGCGGGCGTTGAATTTAAAATTAAAGAGGGGCCGATCACTATGCTTTCGATTAATTCCAACGGCAGGGGTGGATTTAAATTTGTCATTGCGGAGGGAGAATCCGTTAAGGGACCGATTCCTCCAACCGGTAATACAAATACAAGAGGTTTTTTTAAGCCGGATATCAAAACATTTCTATATCGATGGATGGCCGAAGGACCGACGCACCATTTTGCTTTGGGAATAGGACACCATGCCGGCACCATTCGAAAAATTGCTAACTTCCTCAATATTGAATCGGTGATCGTAAGTACCAGTACGGAATAAAAAAGAAGTCACCCTTTTTATTTGGAGTGATATGAGAAGAATATCGTTTGTTTTGTTAACTCTAATTGGTTTTTTTAATGGTCCTCTGGGGGCGCAGTCACCGGATGTCTTTAAAGCACAATTTAAGAGTCCACCCAAGAAAGCCTACCCCAAAACCTACTGGTGGTGGCTCAACGGTCATGTCGATACAGTACGGATAAGGGAGGAGATCTTTGCAATGCATGAAGCTGGTTTGTCCGGCTTTGATATTTTCGACATCGGTGTGCCGGCATCAGATACCGTGGTGAAGGATGGCGCACCATTCCTCGGGCAGGAGTCGCTGCAAGCAATTGAGCTAGCCTTACGGCTGGCAAAATCCCTGGATATGACGGCCGGATTGAGCATGGCCAGTAGTTGGAATGCCGGGGGGGCATGGATCAAACCACAACATGCCGCCAAATCCATCTACTTTTCTGTTACGGAATGGACTGGAAAAAAGGGAGCCAGGTTATCATTTCCCCTGATTGACAAAACCGATGAAAGGGGCAGATCCAAATGGATAGAATTTACTGCAGACGGCCGTCCTGTTTATTATGAAGATGTCGCCATACTGGCAATTCCGGACAGAAAAGAAATATCAAATTTGACCCCCTCCGACATCCTAAATGTCACAGACTATTTTGACCCGGCATCGGAAACACTGGACTGGGATCACCGTGGCGCGTACAAGATCTATCGATATGTTTGTTCTAATTCAGGAGAACAATTGAAGTTACCCAGCAAGTTATCCGCAGGACCAATTATTGATCACTTTGATGCAGAAGCTACGGCAGCACATTTTAATTATGTATTGGACAAGCTTCGTACAATCTTGCCGCAGGGTATTGAGCATTCCGCGCTAAAAAGTCTCTATCTGGCCAGTTATGAAGCCACCGGCTTTACCTGGACACCTACTTTACCGGAAGTATTTGAGAAGATTAATGGCTATGAGATTTACCCATTTATTCCATCACTTTTCGATGAAGGTATTTTTGATCCGGAATTAGTCGGATCATTTCAGCGGGATTTTCGCAGGACTTTATCAGAATTAATGATCGACAATTTCTACCGGGTAGCAAAACGGATTTCTAATGCCAACGGTTTGATGATCAATTCCGAATCGGGAGGCCCGGGATTTCCGTTACACAATGTACCGGTGGAGCCTTTAAAATCGTTGGGTGTCATGGATTTACCCCGGGGTGAATTCTGGATAAATCATAATCGATTAAATGCGGAAGGAATTGATATCTTACGAGTAGTCAAAGAAGTATCGGCGGCATCTCATATATACGCACGGGGCATGGTGGAGGAGGAAGCCTTTACCACTTTTCAACACTGGCAGGAAGGTCCGTTTGAAATGAAGCCAGCCGGTGACCGGGCATTTTGCGAAGGAATGAACAAAGTGGTGGTCCATGGTTCCAGTCATAATCCCCGGGGATATGGATTGCCTGGCATTTATTATGGCGCCGGGACCCATTTTAATGACAGGCGGATCTGGTGGCCCAAGGTAAAACCATTTACAGATTATCTCGCCCGTATCTCATTAATTGGTCAATCAGGAAATTTTGTATCTGATGTTTTATATTATTATGGAGATGCTATTCCAAATTATGCAGGACATAAGAATGGTAGATTTACGGTTGGTCCCGGATTTGACTATGAGGTTATAAATACAGAGATTTTAAATCAATTGCGGGTAAAAGACGGTCAATTGGAATTACCCTCCGGAGCCCGGTTTAAATTGTTAGTACTTGAGGACGAAAAAATTATGCACCCGGAAGTATTTCAGAAACTCCGGGAATTGCTAAAGGGGGGAGCGATAGTGCTTGGCGACAAACCGGATTCTATCGCGCATCGACTGAATTTGCCACAGCGCAGTTATTCCAGGGAAGATATTGAGTCACTGTGGAGCGAAAAATATCCTTTGAATGATGAAGGTATCACAGGGAAGGTAATTTCCGGAATATCCCCTCTGGAATTAATTCAGCAGATGGAAATTACTCCGGACTTTACTTATGCGGATGCAGATCTCTTTTTAATGGACTTTATCCACTATAAAATGGAGGATCGACATTTTTATTTTATTCGAAACGCGACAGACCAATGGCTGACGAGAAAATGTCTTTTCCGGCAGAACGGTAGCTATGCCGAAATCTGGAATCCCGTAGACGGATCGGCAGAACCGGCCCTCTTGGGAAAGCAAAAGGAATCCGGTTTCGAAATACCTTTGAGTCTTCCTCCTTTCGGATCCTTGTTCGTGGTCTTTTCCCAAAGTGCCGGCCCTAACCGGGAAAATCCCATGATTATTTCAGAGGGTGATCTATCTCTACCCCAATTTAGTGTGTCCGGAGGAGATCTGATTTTATGGGAAGATGGTCGCTTTCATTTTAGCATGGGCGAGCAGGACAAATTCTTTGATAATTATATTAAGAAAGAAACATTAACCGGTGCATGGGAAGTATTTTTTCCTCCCGGCTGGGATGCACCGGAACGGGCAATATTTCCTCAATTA
>JAGQWZ010000061.1 GCA_020436835.1 Saprospiraceae bacterium
GCTCCTTTCTGAGCAAGTCACAAAAATCCGGTGAAGATTTTCTACTGGGTGATCGCAAGGTCCCCTTTTTACTCATGTTCGGTACCACAATCGCCACAATGGTTGGTACCGGTTCGAGTATGGGGGCAATCGGAAAGGGCTATGCCGATGGCTGGGCCGGGTCCCTTTATGGTATTGGTGGTGCAGCAGGCATCCTACTGCTCGCGGTTCTTTTTGGAGAGGTGAGAAAGTATAATTTTATGACCTTCTCCGAAGAAGTCTCTTTCTACTACGGAGCCAACAAACGCTTGAAAGCGCTGGTTGCGGTGTTGATTTTTCTCGCAGAAATCGGCTGGTTAGGCGCTCATATTTTAGGTGGCGGGCTCTATTTATCCTGGATTGCAGATATAGATTTATTGACCGCCAAAGTAATTGTGGCCCTGGCTTTCTCTATCTATGTCATCATTGGAGGTTATATGGCAGTGGTTTGGACCGATACGATACAGGCTATTGTTTTGTTTTTTGGCTTTATCCTATTGGTGGCTATATCTTTGGCAAAAGTGGGCGGCATATCCGGCCTTAATGCAGCCCATCCAACCGATCCCTTCACCTTTCTAAATGGCGAAAATATTATTCCATCGCTATCACTGGCTATCGTGATCTTCGTCGGCGTTTTGGCTACTCCCGGATATCGGCAACGCATCTACTCTTCAAAGGATATTGCCACGGTCAAAAAGAGTTTTTATTCGAGTGGAACGTTGTATTTACTATTTTCATTCATACCTGCCCTGATCGGTATGAGTGCCTATCAACTCAATCCCGAACTTTCCAATTCGAACTATGCCTTTCCATTTATGGCCACAGAGATTTTGCCGGCCTCCATAGGTATGATTGTGCTGATTGCCGGTCTCAGTGCAACTATGTCCTCTGCCAGTTCGGATGCTATTGCCGCTATTTCCATTTTTTTGCGTGACCTTTATTTATTGATCACCGGTAAAATGCCTCCCAAAGAAAAGGCTTTGAAATACTCCAGAATAGGGCTGATCTTTATCAATGGCATTGCCCTACTTTTCTCCCTGTATGCCACCGACATCATTAATTACATACAGTTTATGATTTCTATAATTATGAGCGGCCTTTTTGTGTGTACACTCATGGGTAAATTCTGGAAAAGAGCCAATTGGCAAGGTGGAATTGCTGCCCTCGCCGGAGGAGCCATCGCCTCGGTGGCCATTATCCAGGTCGAGTCCTGGAATCAATACTGGGGTAATCCCGTAATACCGGCAATGGTTTTAGCCACCATTCTGGGAATTATTTTCAGTTTAATGTTTCCCCGTAACACGGTTAAACCGGAAGATGCTTTGAAAGCACTGGCTGACGAAAGGCAGGAAATGGAAATGAGTGTGGAAGAATAACAAACATCTGCCTGTATTAAGGGTCAATTCATCCATTATAGGGTAAAACTTAAGGTAATGGTTACACTTATTCCTTCTCCCGGTCAGGCAATATTGTTAGCATAGCAGTGAAATAATATCTTCGCGGCATGAAGAAAAATATTGTGAATTTTTCTCTGCGAGTTCTGGCCTTGACCCTCTTATTGGGGTGTCATCCAAAACTTCGGCAAGACTCTATTGGGGATAAAGCCTCATCCCGGGTCACCCTACTGATTTCCATGGATGGATTCAGGAATGACTATCTGGATTCATTTGACACTCCTAATCTGGATCAAATTGCGCAACATGGTCTGCAGGCAGAGGCACTGATTCCGGTGTTTCCTACTAAGACCTTCCCGAATCACTATTCCATTGTCACCGGGCTCTATCCGGAAGATCATGGCATTGCTGCCAACAAAATGTACGATCGAGAGACTGATTCCTGGTTTCAGATCGGTGCCGGCAGCAAGGCCACCAGAGAAGCTTATTGGTTTGAAGGTGAACCCATCTGGGTCACGGCTAAAAAGCAAGGGGTAAAAACCGCAACGCTATTCTGGCCTGGATCCGATGCTACTCCGGATTCTCTCAAACCTGATTACCACTTCTATTACGACAACAATTTCAACCATGCTGACCGGATAGCTCAGGTGCTCGACTGGCTTAAAATGCCCGAAAACCTAAGACCAAAACTCATCACTTTATATTTTGAATCACCTGATCTTGAAGGACACCGATTTGGACCTTTTTCACCTGAAACCGAAAAAGCGGTTGAACGAATGGATGCCATGATGGGTGAACTGATGAGAAAAATAGAAGCATCAGACATGAAGGGCCAGGTGAACATCGTCATCACCTCCGACCATGGAATGGCACAACTTAGTCCGGATTCGGTCATTTTTATTGATGATTATATCGATTTGCAGGATGTGATGCTCGTACAAACCTCACCAAAAGCCGATATCATTCCGGCACCAGGCAAGGACAGTATGGTCTACTTTCAACTTAAAGATGCCCACCCTCATTTGTCTGTCTTCAGAAAAGGGGACGAACCGGATCGCTGGCACTACCGGAAACATCGCCGGATCACTCCCCTCATTGCGGTAGCTGACCTCGGATGGACAATCATGCTTCGGCGTGAATTTGCTCTGAAGCAAAAATCCCTCCACGGAGGTGCTCATGGATATGACAATCGTAACCCGGAGATGTGGGCGGTATTTATGGCAAGTGGTCCCGATTTCAAAGCCGGACAGAAGATGGCCGCCTTCGAGAATATCGAAATTTATAATCTCCTCTGCCGGTTGCTCAGAATTTCACCTGCCACAAATTCCGGGGACAGCTCATTATTTATTCCCTATCTCAAATAGCGAATCTCTTTGGACTTGCGATTGAAGAATCAATCGGTAACCGGTCAAGCGTATTTGCCCGCATGTACTCAGTATCTTCCCTGATCTGGTGATAATTTGTCTGAAACCATCATTTGATAAATTCCTATTTTCACCCAAAGGAACCAATGCACCGGAGAGAAAGATATATTCTTTACATTATTGTGATCGCCCAATTTTGCGGGACATCCCTTTGGTTTGCCGGTAATGCAATCCTGCCGGAGCTGACTGAAGAATTCGAACTGGGGCGTGGTGCTGTTTCTAACCTTACTTCGGCGGTTCAATTTGGATTTATCGTGGGCACACTTACTTTTGCCCTACTGAATATTGCTGACCGTTTCTCTCCCAGCAAGGTTTTTCTTTTTTCCACTGTTCTGGGCTCTATTTCCAATATTCTAATTGTTGTGGCGCCGTTGGGCGCAGTATCACTTTGGGCCTATCGTTTTGGTACGGGATTCTTTTTAGCCGGCATTTATCCGGTTGGAATGAAAATAGCCGCTGACTGGTATCCAGGCAAATTAGGTAAAGCCCTGGGCTATTTGGTAGGTGCCCTGGTACTGGGTACTGCTTTTCCCCATCTGATCCGCAGTTTTGCCCCGGAGTTAGCCTGGCAGGAAATAATGTGGACCATTTCCGGTGTTGCATTGACCGGAGGTTTCTTAATTTACCTATTTGTGCCTGATGGTCCGGGCAGGATTAAGACTTCGTCGATCAGATTGGGCGCCATTGTGGACATCTTCAAAGTAAAGAATTTCCGCTTTGCATCCTTTGGATATTTTGGTCATATGTGGGAGTTATATGCTTTTTGGGCATTCGTACCGGTGATTTTACAGATTTATTCTGAAACCAACCATTTACCATTGCCCGTACCATTATGGTCCTTTTTAATTATCGGAAGTGGTTTCTTCGGCTGTGTTATTGGAGGATACTGGGCTCTGTCCAGAGGAAGTGCATGGGTCGCTTTTGTGCAATTATTGCTTTCCGGTATTTGTTGTTTATTTGCGTTTCTGATCACAGAGTTCGCACCCCCTGTTTTTCTTATTTTTTTACTGATCTGGGGTATCACCGTGGTGGGTGATTCCCCTCAGTTTTCGACGCTGGTAGCGCACACCGCTCCCAAAGAATTAATTGGAACGGCATTAACGATTACGAATTGTATTGGCTTCTCGATTACAATTTTAAGTATTCAACTATTGGGAAGAATTTCTTCCCATTTCGGGCTACCTGGCACCATGTCAATGCTGGCCATTGGTCCGGTGATCGGTCTATTTGCCGTCAGAAATCTAATTGGTCGAAAACTTACTAATTAGTGACTTTATGAGCTGTTCTCTTGTAAGTTATTACGGCAGGAAAAATCAATCACTGCATACCTTGTTTCATCTGCTTCAGGAGGAGATCTACGGGTATTTAGGTAATGCCTTTCACCCTTATTTAATTGAGCAAATCCATGGGACCATTATTGGTCTTGAGATAGAAAGGTGCGATGATCAGTATTTCAGTAAATGGTGTATCCATAATAGGGAAGACAAGCCACCTGTAAACCTGAATGGTTTAAGCACATATCTCCAAAAGGATATCCCAATTAAATTCTTAAAATTCGGTGGATTCCTGCGAGAAGAAAAATACGGCTTCCGGAGTTGGGGTATGCATCCCTTTGAACGCTCTTTTTCCATTCGGGGTAATACCCTGGTTCTAAATGGTTGGCCGGTTGTAAAACAAGACGGCAGATGGGAAGTGAACCCAATATTGTACGAATGGAGAAGCGGGCTTGAGTCTTTCAGCTTTTGTCATAAATGGCATGTAGACGGAAATAAAGATAATGACCTCTTTATGGTATTGGGCAGGTTCGATAAAGATGCAGTCGAGTTTGGAAATGTTGAGCGGTTGAAAATGCATTTACAGGAATATTTGGCACAAAATGAATTGATCATTCCGATGACCAGGGACGATGTCAAATTGGTCCGGTATAAGGACACGGAATTACGACCTTCTTCAACGCGGGTGCATCCGCTATCTGCAGATCTGGTCACTATTATCCCGGAATAAGCCGCTTTAGAAAGAATACTTCCAGTGTGAAGGGAAATTTCCGGAACACCGACCTGGAAAACATGTCAATTTCCAGACATCGACACCTGAATCAGCTTGGACATTAAACCGGTATTGCGATCTTTGCCAAATCATGTTGAATAAAATATGCTTTTTCCTTCTGGTCTTGCTGGTTGGCTCTTGTCAAAATACCCAACCTCAGAAGGCGACCTCTACCAACTCAAGTGGTGATTTAAAATCCAGGCAAGTTATCGAGGATGCTATCCGGATACATGGCGGAAGTAACTATCAGGTGCATGAAATTGAGTTCGATTTCAGAGAACGGCATTACCGGTCTTTACGAGAAAATGGTCACTACCAATATGAGCGAATTTTTACTGACTCTACCGGACAGAAAATTAGAGATGTCCTGACAAATGATTCATTCGTTCGCTATATAAACGGGAGTCAGGCCGAAATTACGGATGAGCGAAAGAAAGCTTATAGCAGTTCCGTAAACTCGGTTATTTACTTTGCTCTCCTGCCCTATTTCCTGAAAGACCCGGCTGTGCATAGTGAATATGTAGGAGAAGTCTCCATCCATGGAGAACCATATCACAAAGTGCAAATCACCTTTCAACAGGAAGGAGGAGGCAAAGATTTTGAAGATCAGTTTCTATATTGGTTCCACCGGGATCAACTTACGATGGACTATCTGGCTTATAATTATAAGACTGATGGTGGGGGTGCACGCTTTCGTGAAGCGATCAACCCCCGGGTGGTGAATGGCATCCGTTTTGCCGATTACGTCAATTACAAACCGGTCGAAGAGACACTGTATATCATGAACTTTGACAGTCTTTTCGAGGCAGGTAATCTTGACAGCCTCTCTTTGATCGCCACGGAAAATATTGAGGTAAAATAATCGGAGCGGTAATTTCTTAAATTATAGGCCACTAATCTATTATAGCCTTAAATGATCTTCCAGCATTTCACCCAATTGTTCCCAACTATTAAATGAGGTAACACCTTTTGGCGCCGGCGATGATGGTCTTTCCCCGGACCGATCAAAATACCAGGCTTGCATACCCATTTCTATTGGCAGCAGAACGTCATTCTTCAAATTGTCTCCAATAAATAAAACCTCTGATGTATCCCCACTGGTAATACCTGCCTTATTCATTGCTTCTATATAAATCTCCCTACCCGGTTTCTTGACCATTATTTGGGCACTGTCGATAATAAAATCGAAATAATGATGTAACCCGTGTTGTTCCAATAGATATTGGGGGTAGTCCGGTAGAAAAAAATTCGAAACAACCGCCATGGGAATGCGGCCTCGCATTGATTCGAGTACCCGGTTTACTGTAGGCGACTTTCGGATAGTCGTCGGAAAGACCTCATGAAATAACCGTAACATTTCCTCGATGACCGGTAATACCTCCACTTTTCTTCCGGATCTTCTCATCTGATTCATAAATATGTTGGCCAATCGATCGGCCAACAGAACTTCGTCACTATTTCCGTTTGCCCAGTATTCCTTTCTCCACGCCAGATAATCATCATGAAAATGATGTTCTCTTTCATAGAGCCCATGAGCCACCGGTATGTGGGCCAGGGGGCGCATACCACTTTCATCACCAGCCTCGTCAAAATCGTCAATCAGCGTATTGAAACAATCGAAGAAAATATACTTTATGGTCATTGGCTAACATTGAATACAATCCCAAAGATAAAGGGCTTTAGTTAAATGATTTCTCTTGCAGGTCGGTATGGTGAGTCATCTGAATCTAACATTGATTTCGTATGGAAGAGTTTCCTTCAAAACGCTTCAACCCCAATAGATCTTGGACATACATTACTTTGAGAACTAAAGATCTGATGAATCAGAGTAAAGTCCGCGACGGTACATTGCAAATAATCTATCTTTAAAGCATGATTTATGAGGTTGAATCACCAAATCCACTCATCTCTATTTGTTTATGACAACCCTTTTTCAACAATGCCTTTGGGAAAACTTCGGTGCTTCCATAAAAATGCTTAAAAATGCCATTACGCTCTATCCAGCTTCATCCTGGGAAGCCGACAAAAGGTTTTTCTATCTGGCATACCATACCCTTATATTTCTTGATTATTATTTAACCATTCCGGTAAAAGATTTCCGACCATTACTACCCTATACGATTCTTCCTTCCGGTCCAATACCCAACGAATCAGTAGATGACGTAATTCCCAACCGGCATTATAGTCAGGAAGAAATGCTAAAGGCTCTGAATTCCATTTCTTCAAAATGTAAAAGTTTGATTCTGGATTCAGACGAAAATAAATTACAGGAAATTTGGATTAAAGATTTCGAAATAGAAATGCATGGACTTTGTCCCGATCTGGTCCACAATTATACCGTGCTGGAAATTTTATTCTATAATTTTCGTCATGTGCAACATCATGTGGGTCAGCTTAATTTTCTATTGAGGCAGAAAATCGATGATGCACCGGAATGGGTTTCCATGGCCGAGTCTTGATCGTTCCATTTTGACTTAAAAAGAAAAAGGGATCCGGACCATTGTCCAAATCCCTTCTAGTCAACTTATTAACCTAAAGTTTAATAAACCTCCGTGTGCCAATTCCAATCGTGGTGTAGATTTTTACCTGATAAATTCCAGGTCTTAAATTTTTCACATCCAGACTGATCTGACTTCTATCCAGATCCCGGTCAACACGCATAATGTTTTGACCTTGTGCATTGTAGATCTCCAATTGATTGATAATTTCACCTGCATCTACATCCACCATAAGGTAATCCTGGCTTGGATTAGGATAAATATTGACATCCGTCGTCTGATATTCACTATCCGTTATTGAAGTGGTTAAAGCACAGTCAAGAGACTTGACAATCTGTCCCCGGATTTCGCCATCGGGATTATCTGCAGTATGAAAGTTTATATATGCATTACGACTGCGAACTACGGAACCGATGTTCATATCAAATTCATCTTCAGTATAATAGAGAAACACTCCACCACTAGTAACCAAGTCAGTTAAACCCAAAATGACCGGACCATCCTCACCAGCCGGTGCATTATGTAAATGTACTCCGGTGATGTCTCCCGAAAGGCCAGAGGCTACTGCCATCAAATGCAGGTTTGAGCCCTTTCGATCCAAACTTGCGATACCACCGCCAGTCGCACTATCGGCGTTGATAACATCGATTGTTTCCTGCTCACTGCAGATACTGTAGTTATATGAGTCCCGAATCAAGGGATAGACCTGCCCGCGAATTTCTCCATCCGGATAATTGGATGTATGCAGGTTGAGATAGACATTACCGCTCAGAAAATCAATGATGTTTGCCGGATCAAAATCAGCCTGTATGAGATTAATGTTATCATCCGAAATTCCTGGTGTCAGGTCAATCCAGACTCCACCATTCATTCCCTGGCTACCGAGGTGCAAGTGAGCTGCCATTAGTTGGTCGGATAGGTCATCCGTAACCGCCCAAACGGTCATATTTTGACGAGATGGATCTAAATTTACCGCCATGAGTCCCAAACCGGCAGTAGAAATCGCCGGTACACTCTGTTCTCCTGCCAGCCAGCCATCTGCCGTTATTCCTGACCACATATTTAGTTGAGCTCTGATCTCCCCATCCGGATTATTCTCTGTATGGATATTCAAATAAATGTTGCCATCCATCAGATCCGAGAGAAAAGAGGTTGCATCTACGGAACCACTAATAACATTACCATCTACCATGGTTGTGAGATCGGCTACCACATCTCCATTTGATCCCACTAGACCACTATGCAGATGGGCCCCGATTACATGACTGGAGAGGTCTTTAAAGAAAGCATTGACTTCCAGTAGGTTGAGAACCTGAGTGAGGTTGGCAGATACCAGGCCAGTCGCCTGCGTACTTACTGCCGGCATTTCCTGATCACCCGTTATCCAGTTAACAAAACTGAGATCTTTTTCCAGGACTACCTGGGAGCGGATCTCCCCGTCGGGAAAAGCGGTACTATGCACGTTGATATAGATACTGCCGGCCATCAGCTTATTCAATAATTCCGGAGTGATGTCCATAGTCATACTGATCCGGTTGCTGTTAAACTGATCGGTTAAATTCACCAATACCTCACCATTGCTCCCAGCCGCAGCTTCATGCAGGTGGACTCCGGTAAAATCTCCCGTCAGTCCATTGATGGACAAATTGACACTTGCTGTCGCCATATCTTCGCTGAGTAGGATTCCGACCACTCCTACTGCTTCCGTAGTTGCTGCCGGCACCTCATTCGAACCCGAAAGTCTGCCAGTAAACAAGAGCCTTCCATTATTCTGAGGATCAAAGGGAATATATTGGCCTCTGGCACGCGCACTACTAAAATAGACAGCGGATGCTCCGGAGAAAAGTTCACTCCACACCGGTGCCTGATCACCTTCGACCGTTGGCCAGGCAAACCCCATAATCCTCCCACCTGCATTGGCGCGTTCGGCTATAAATATTGAATTTGTATTAAAGTCGTAGGAGACGTCGACCGGATTTCCCAATTGAGTCATAGGTCCAGCCACCCTGATCTGTTCATCGGCAGAGACCATACCGTCCATTATGGCGGTGCTCCAATTATTAATCAGCACAAATGCTCCGTCATCTGCGGAAGCAGCGTCTCCGACATCAGTCAGAATCATGATATCCTCTTGTGCATCATAGGTCAGGCCATGGGTACGAACCATATTTTCAATACTAACCTTACCACTTGGAGCTATACTGCCTTCAGACAGTGAAAAGAAGTTCTCATACCAGGCCACATTACTGGAATTGTCTTCGATCGCCCACAAAGTACTATCACTAAGATGAATCCCCCATAAATTAATATCAACATCAAAGGTCTTTTCCAAGGCGATTGTCTCACCGGAAATATCATATTGTACCAATTGATTTGACTGTCCATTTGCATCATTTGCATCCTGGGCCACAATAATTTTCTGGTAACCAACGGCAATCTCTCTTCCATTGATGAAGTCACTGGTTGAACTGGTACTGATCTCAGGGTAAGAACCTTCTGTAAGGAGATCAATTACATCTTCATATTTATCAATTACATTGTCTGAACGGTTCAATTGGTAAAGCACATCCAACGACTGGTCATAATAGATACCATCAGCATCCTGACCACCCGAGGGGAAAGTAACTAGTGAACTTTCATCTTCATAGTCAAAATTGTAGACCCCAATATTTCCGGTGGTATTGGAACTTATAAACAGACTTGATTTTATCCCCGAATATTCCACAATCTGAGTTGAAGATCCTCGTAGGTAATTTCCTCTCAACTCGCCGTCCGGATTGTCCACAGTATGGGTGTTGGCATAAATTCCAGTGGTCCTGAATTTTACTGCCGCATCTCCCATCTCCGTCCAATATCCAAAAGCCGCCCGGCCATCTATAAAAAACGGAGTAAGATCGAACAGCACATCCCCGTTCATGCCCACACCACCGTCATGAAAGTGCGCGGCCTGAAAACCATCAGAAATTCCGTCCACCACCATCATAAAGTGTCCATTAGATTGATCCCTGTCAATCGAAATCATGCCCACTCCACTTCCTTGCGACTCAACGGGGGGTACCTGTTGGTCACCGCTAAATTGACAGAAATAGCCTTCTCTTAAGAGCCTTAATACCTGTCCTCTGATTTCTCCATCCGGATTGTCCGTCGTGTGCACATTCAAATAGATACCTCCGGATAACATGGCGGATCTCAGCGTAGAGCTCACATTCGCGATCGTACCACTCACTAATCCATTGGAAATACTGTCACTTAGATTTATCACTACACCTCCGTTCGAACCTGCCGGAGCATTGTGAAGATGGGCACCGGTGATTATGGATCCGGTACTGCTGATGAATCCTTCGTAATTTATTTGTCCCGTGGTGGGGTCTAAAGTAAAATTCACCAATCCCAGCGCATCAGATTGTACTGCCGGCACTTCATTTTCTCCGGACAATTTGCAATCAAATGTCAATCCATCCAGCGGCTGTAGCTGCGCTCTAATCTCACCATCGGGATTCAGCTCAGTATGTATATTAAGATAGATGTTCCCGGCTCGTAATTCATCCAGAGAGACTCCTTCCGTGATTTCCACGACAATCATATTCCCAGAAACGAAACTGGTCAGGTCTACCACGACCATTCCATTTGATCCCATTGCGGCATTGTGCAAATGGGCCCCACTGATACTGCCCGATAGGTTCTCAAAGATCGCCGTTAAAGTCATGGACTGGCCGGATGAGGACATTGCCAGGCTGGTATAGCCCATTGCATCCGTGTTGACGGTGGGCACTTCATTTTCTCCCGATAGTGCCCCACCAAATAACAGGTCTGTCTCCAGATTAAATTGGCCCCTAATCTCTCCATCAGGATTCTGCTCCGTATGAACATTTAAATAATAGGCACCGGAGATCAATTTCGCCATCGAAAAATCACCCTGATCGGCCAATCTGACCGACACCCGGTTGCTATCTAGAAAATCAGTAAGATTATAAATAACCGGACCATTATTTCCGGCATTTCCCTCATGGATATGAATACCCGTTATTGCGCCTGATAATCCACTAGCCTGAAAAATCAATTCGCCGGATCGCATATCGGAGGCCAGGGTCACGACCGCCAGACCATATCCATCGGTTGTTACTGCCGGAACTTCATTGCTTCCACTGCAACGGGCATTTATTTGTAAAGAAGGGGTAAGATGCGCTGCCAGGACGGCATTAAAAAGCATCAGATTAAACAAAAAAGTAAGGATAATTTTCATCTGTCAATAAGTTTTAATTAATAATTTCCACAATGGTCTGGGCACTATTCGACCAGGCAACCCGAAGGTTACATTCAGAAGTTTAGCAAATAGCGAGATCTGATCTAGTTTGCCGGAGGCAGATACATCAGTTCATCAAGGTGTGTCATAAGAAAAAGGTAAAGGACAATGAGTAGTCCCTTGTAAAGAAGGTATTTGTATCTGTATTTCATGGCTGACTAATTCTGATTAAAAATGAGTTCGTTATCTTGACCTACGAGAGCAACCATGCCTGCGGATTCAAATATTTATTTTTTTTCAAAAAAAAATTAAACTTAGCGGAAAGCAGCTGCATTCCAGGTGAGTACCTGTTGCCAAATTGAATAAGATCTACGATCAAGAATCAATAAATGAACTTTAAAGCTCTCCGTGTATATCTGTTGTGATCGAAGAGAATAAGTTGTGAGGGTAGAGTCGCCCAGATTTTCTTAATGCCGGCCAAAAGAGTACCTCATCAAGTCACACTAAAAAATGATTAGCATTTCAAGGTCAATAGAGCAAATATTAGTAAGTTTTGATTTTTAATCAGATAAAAGGGAGGGATGGTTGATCGTATTTCCGACCGTGATTTATGGCCTTATTCCTTAGATCAACCGGGCCGCCGTAACGCTCTCCAGCCACTGAAGGAAGGTCTCTTCTATACACCAGTAAAACAAAATCGGAATATGCAATTTGGAAACCTGGGTATACCCAAAGTCCGGAAACCAGTTTTAAAATAATTGAGTTTATTACACCGGTGCCTAGCGGAGAATGGTGATACTCCCCTTACACTTACCGTCCTGGCATCCAGGATTTTCCAAAACATAAAAATAAACACCATTGTCCAGGAGCAATCCTTGTTGATCGGTGCCATCCCAGAAGGTGATTTGCTCATCGTCAACGGTGGAATATTCCTGTTTGCCCCATCGATTAAACACTGTGAGATGAAAAGTGCCATCAATCTGTAAGGTAGCTGGAGGCAAAACCGGATTATTCGGATTGATCAAAAAGTTGATATCATCCAACGTCACTTCAATACACTGGGGATTATTCGGATCTCGTTCACAGAGGCATTCCAGATCATCTTCCGGACAGGGCTCGGACCGGGAAAGTCCCTGTAAAAATCCCAATCCGACATACTCGGCACCATCACTGAAGGTCACCACGGGCTCCCCGATCGCAATATGAATATTTAGATTGCCATCGGTCTGAAAGTCTCCTCCATTGGAAATTAGAAATGGTATATGATCCTGCCCCAGCGAGGCTGCCATAAAAGAAAAAGTGAACGACAATAAGGATAAGAATTTTCTCATACGATCTTAATTTCCAGCATCTTTTTCCAATTTTTCCACTCTTTCCAAAAGCTGTTCGATCAGCTTCTGTTGTTTTTCAATTGTGTCTTGTTGCTCCTGGATCGCTTTTATCGCGACCACAGAAAGTCCGGAATAATTTACTCCCATAAATCCGTTTTCCATCTCATTCACCAGGGCAGGAAATTCCTCTTTTACATTTTGGGCGGTGAATCCGATTTCCGCTCTCTTTTCTTTATCAAATATATAGTTGTAATTAAATGCTTTAAGTCCTTTGATACCCAGCAAAACATTAGATAAAGGAGTAAAATTTTCCTTCACCCGGGCATCCGACATGGCGGAATACATCCCATTAGTCCGGGAAAATTCACCTACCTGCTGGAAGCTGTTTCCCGACTGATAATAAAGTCTGAAATCAGCATCGTTGGATGGGCCGGGACTCATCCACCAGGAATTATTATTGGCTTCGTTGTAAAGTCCAATGCCGCCACGATCCTGTTCTGTCGGATTACCCACAAAACCAAGAATTACGTTGCTATTTCCATTCGGTCCTAGTAGTTCTAAATAACCAAAATCTCCCTGAGGATCATTCCAGTTATTTTCATCAGCCGCCCGCATAAAACCCACTTTGCGATTGTCCTTATCATACACGGCAACTTCACCCCCTGAACTTCCTCCATCCAATACAACACGATTGTTATTTCCGCTCCTGACTGACAAGTCTCCAACCACCCTTGCGTTGCCATCCACATGCAACGGATCTGAAGGATTGCTTGTTCCTATTCCAACATCTCCACCATTGTAATAAATGTCCTGTCCACTAAATTGCCACGGGCTGGTACCACCTCCACCGCCGTCTGGCAGGGTGACCGAGATATCTCCATCTTCAGCCGGAACGATCTCCAGAATGTTGCCATTCAATCTTAATGCCTGCAACTCATTGGTTGGGTCCGCATCTGCGTCTGTTCCTCCGGTTGGAATGGCAATTGAATTACCATCGGTAATGCTGAGCATTCCGTTATTAAAACTCAAAGTCTGAAATTCGTTGGTTGGGTCAGAATCATCATCTTCGACTTCATCTACCACTTCTCCTCCATCTGAAAGAACGATCATATTTCCCTCTTTGGTGAGCGTTTGTAGTTCATTTGTTGGATCAGCATCAGCGTCTGTATTTCCCGTCGGAATGCTAATTTCATTTCCATCCGAAATTATCAATTTGCCATCCTCAAATGAAAGGGTCTGCAATTCATTAGTCGGATCGGCATCATCGTCCTCTACCTGGTCATTGACGACCTGATCGGCAATGATTGCATAAGGTACAGACAGCAAGGGCGTTGATAGTGGGATACCGTTTACCGTCACATCGAGAAATCCGGTTCCGGTGAGCAGCATACCAGCCAGGTCATCAGCAGTGACTTCCACCCGGAATACACCTGCCGAAGAAGTAGTCACAAAAGGCTCATGTTGGAGAGCGACACCATCCAACGTCACTGATACCTCAACGTCCTGATTGATCAAAGCATTTCCATCTGCATCCTGAGCCAATCCCTGAATCATAAAAGATGGCGGCACCTGGGCAGAAGCAGTGTTCGCCAGACCCAGGCAAACTATCATTCCAAAAATTATTTTTTTAATGTTCATTGTATTCAAATTAGAATATTCTGATTTAACTGGAAAATGCAACTAATAATCCATAGCGGTTACCCAAAAAGGAATAGGGACCAATATCGGTCTCCATTGAAAATCCAATTCGGAGTGTTTGAGATTTTCCTTCAAAAAGTCGGCTGATAATTCCTGCCTGAAAAATTAGTTGTTTTAGTCCCGCTGAAGACTGCATATTGGTTTTTAAGCCCACACCTAACCAACCTCCCATATTATCTTCGTGATTGGGATTATATTTTTCAAAATTCAGTAAAGCTCCTAAATCCACTCCAGCCAGGCTGAAAGTGGCAAATCCGGTGGCATCTAAATAGGTATCTTCGTTGTTCAGGTTTTGGCGAAGTCCCGACAACAAAATATATTCCTGATATCTCAGATCGGTGATCCCGCTATTTTCAGAAAGCGAGATTCCGGTGATACGGGTTGACAATCCAGCGTACCACAGATTTTCGACATACTCATCATAGGCACCGTTGGTCAAGAGAAATCCAGTGTTTATTCCGAAAGTCGTTTGATCAAGACCTTCAGGAGGTACGGCGGCCGGGTATAAATCGCTGAAAACTTCTTCATAGTCTGCACGGAAAAAATCGAGTGCAGGTTGAAATCCCAGGATGAGCCTTAATGGCCTGTATCCATTGTCCAGGAATTTGATGCTGTATGCGTAAGAAAAATTGATCGCATTTCGCTTAAATGCTGCAATCTTATCGAATTTGAATCCCAACCCGAAAGACGAATTGGTATTACCTATATGGTTATCAAAATATAGTACGCCCGACTCCGGGTTGCCTTCAAAACCAGCCCAGTCTTTGGCACGCTCAAAACCTACATGCATTTGATCCCAACGTCCAATATAAGCTGCGTTTAAATCTGCAAATGCACCGGTAGAAAATATTCGCTGTTCGGAAGGATAAAAAGCTTCCTGGCCATTCACCGGGGTGAAGGTGAAATAGACCAGGAAAACAACTACTGTCAGTATGAAAAAAGTTCTCATTGGGTCATCTGCATTATACTTGGATGCGGGTGCTTACCGGTTCAAAGCTAAGAGGATCTGAAGGAATAATGGTCACCCGAACGGGTGATATTTAATTCATCGGAGGTTTTTCCCCTTTTCCTTTCAGTCTACCGTACATCACAAAGCTTCAGCGATGACAAAAAATACTTACCTTCAATCCTCATTCAGCACTAAAGAGGACAGAGATGAAATACTTCCATAATTTTCGAGGACAAATTTTAATTTTTCTTGCCATGATACTGGTTAGTTCGGTGATGATGGCTCAAGTTGGTGTAGGGGCCAAAGCACCCGCCGAAGCTGAAGTCATCTTTGATGGAACAAGGAAGATGCTTGATCAAAAATGGACTTACTGGGAAGGACCCCGTTTTTCAGCCAGCCTGCCCATCAAATGGGAAATCGTCGACGATCCGGTTGACGGCGGTATGGTAGTAAGTGCAAATGATCCGGCAGGAGCTGGTGGTAAATATGGTGCTGCCGATATTGTGACAAAAGAAAAATACCGTGATTTTAGACTGCATGTTGAATTCTTAATTACAGCTCCCGGTGGCAATAGTGGGGTCTATCTACAGAACCGCTATGAAATCCAGGTATTGGACGGAGATACTACCAGTCATGGGATGGCAGCAGTAATCAATGAGACGAGTTCACCCTACCATCTTTACAATGGCGTTGGTAAATGGAATGCTTATGACATTAAATTTAAAGCCGCTCGTTTTGACGCTATGGGGAAGCGTACGGAAAAAGCGATGGTCAGCATGTATTTTAATGGAGAAAAAGTGCATTCCAATCAAACGATCAATCAGGTCTGGGGAGGTCCTAATTCCGGTATAGACGGTGGAAATGATGGAGGAAAAGGCATCACTGACACACCCGGAGGTATCAAACTTCAAGCAGAAGGACATGACGTCCGCTATCGTAACATCTGGATTATGCCCCTGGATTTGGATGGCAAAAACACCGATTTCTAATAAGTTGCCGAAATTCCAAATTCCAAAACTGTCCAGGGATTGAGGGCATAGAGTCAGGAGCATAGAGCAGAGGGCTTTAGCTTGTAGCTTGAGATTCCAACTTCCAAGATTGTTTAGGGGTTCCTCCCGAAGTTGGTTCATTAGCTGCTCAACAATTGGTGATGGTGACCCTGGAGAGAGGCGAATCTATATTCGCCGACTTGCAGACGACCTATTTAAACTTAAGTCGACGTCAGGGTTTTGGTGCTTGAAGGCATAGAGTCAGGAGCATAGCGCAGAGGGCTTTAGCTTGTAGCTTGAGATTCCAACTTCCAAGATTGTTTAGGGGTTCCTCCC
>JAGQWZ010000590.1 GCA_020436835.1 Saprospiraceae bacterium
TAATCCTACTAATTCTGTGAAACATGAACGATAAAAAGATTATGATATCGCGGTCAGATTTTCTGAAAACTTCAGGTATTGTGCTAGGCGGCCTTGCTATCCTGCCCGATTATGGCTGTTCAGGTAGTTCAGATGACAAATTAAGCATTGAAGGCAGGACAGATTATTCAATTGTTCTTCCCGATAAAGCCGGTGCCATAGAAGAGGAAGCAGCGCATCAGCTCCGGCACAATTTATCAAAGATGTCGAAAATAGCGCTTCCAGTAGTAAAGGAAGGTGAATATAAGGGCAAAAATGCAATATATATTGGGAATACCGATTACGCAAGGGCCAGTGATATTGATTTCGAAAAGCTGGAGAAAGACGGGTACTTGTTTAAGCGTGTTGACAAAAATCTGATTATCGCAGGAGGGATTCAGAATGGGATCCTTAATGGTGTATATTCATTACTCGAATCGATAGGTTTCAGAAAATATACTGCTGACGATGATGTTCTGGTTCCGGAGGGAAATAAAATTACTTTAGCTCAAAACAAAGTAGAAGTACCTTACATAAAATACCGGACAACATCCTACTACGATGCGCGTAACCCGGAATATGCCAGCTGGCACAAACATTCTTCAAGGGATTCCTGGGGTTTATTTGTCCATACTTTTGAAGTCCTGGTACCCCCTGAGAAATATGGTAAAACACATCCGGAATATTATTCCCTCATAAATGGTAAACGGAATCCTGTTACCCAGCTGTGTCTCTCGAATGAGGAGGTCTTTGACACGCTTGTTGCCGAGTTGAAAAATAGAATTGCCGAAAAACCGGAAGCTACTTATTGGTCGGTAAGCCAGAACGACAACGATAAGTACTGTCAATGCGAATCCTGTACAATGCTCAATGAAAAATACGGGGGTGTGCCCAGCGGATCCATAATATGGTTCGTGAATAAAGTGGCAAGAGAATTTCCCGATAAAATAATTTCTACCCTGGCTTACTGGTACACCCGGTCCGCACCAAGTAATATCCCGATCGAGCCGAATGTAAACATCATGCTTTGCAATATCGAAAGTTCCCGTGAAAGGCCTGTTTATGATACCGATCCTGCTTTCACCAGTGATCTGCAGGACTGGGGAAAGATCAGCCAGGACATCCTGATCTGGGACTATAATATCCAATTTGCCAACCCGGTCAGCCCCTTTCCCAACCTTCATACCATAGGGCCAAATATTAAATTCTATACAAAGAATAACGTTAGAGCTTTGTTTATGCAAGCCACCGGTAACAAAGGTGAATTCGGACACTTGAGAGCCTACCTCATATGTAAATTGATGTGGGATCCGGATGCAGATCCCGATGCGATAATCAATGATTTTCTGAACGGGTACTACGGAGCAGCCGGACCTTATATCGGACAATATATCGATGCGATGCGCCAGTCGCTACTGGGATCCGATTTCAAATTACAGATTTTTGGAGACCCGAGGGACGCCACGGATAATTACCTGTCAGCGGACATGATGCTGGAATATAATCAATTGTTCGACAGGGCTGAAGAAGCAGTGAAAAATAATGCCCAATTGCTCACACGCGTCCAGGTAGCCCGATTGCCTCTTATCATCGCGGAGATCCAGATTGCCGGTCAGGTAAAAGTTGATATGCCCCGAAGTTTTTATAAATTCTCCGACGACGGTAGGGTCATCCCAAAACCAGAAATGAAAACACTGGTACAACATTTTGTAGAACGTGCCCGGGAAGCAGGCATCGCCAGAATTGGAGAGCGGGCCATCACGCTTGACGATTATCATGATAATTTCAAAAGAATTTTTGCCAGGATGGATGGCATGGATCAAGCGATATCGTATAAGAAAAAAATAAATCCGATTACCAATCCCGCTAAAGGACCTGAAGAAGCAGAGCGCCTGACCGACGGTGTTTTTGGCGCGTTCGAATCCTGGAGGTTCCCGGAAAAGGATAGTAACTGGGTTGCGTATCAGGGAGTGCACATGGATTTTATTCTTGATCTGGGTGACGTGATGCCTATAAAGTCAATCGAAATGGACTTTCTCAATGTACAGGCCCAGGCCAACTGGCACACATTAATCCTGCCCAAATATGTCACTTATGCGACTTCTGTGGATGGAAATACCTATGAGGCGCCTATTAAAATTACAAATCCCCATAATCCCAATCCCGCAGAAAATCCTGATATCATTAAAATTCCTTTTCAATCATTTGCGGCTACCCTCGACAACAGGAAGGCCCGATATATTAAGGTACATGGGGAGAATCATTTACGAATGCCATCGTGGCACATAAACGCCGGAAGACCGGCCGGAATTTATTCCGATGAAATTGTAGTGAGATGAATTACTTCCCCTCAACATCTCAACGTATTCTGAGGTTGAAGGGAAATAAATCATTGATTATAATCATACTCCAGAAAAGTCACTTTCCTCCCATGACAGGAACTTGGGTCATTCCAAGTGTTCTTGGTCGGAGAGATGTGATCATTGTATGGTGATCCAGAACCCAATTGAATAGGTCGCTTCTGCAAAGGTAGCGGAATCACTGCGCCACTGATGATTTTGTCAGTACCCTAATCTCACATTTATCCCTTCCAAATGAAATGAAAACGGAGGTCAGGACAAGCGGTTCACGCATCACACTCCACAGAAAAAGGAAGGCAGGCTCCACATTAATTTTGTACTTGATAGTGATACTTAACGTCACTATCTTAGTCAGGAATAGATGCCTATGCGGGCATACACAAGCTGTCACTGCGTTCATTTCTCCTAATTCGTCATTACGGTTAGGCAAAACGGTAGGCGACAATTAGAAACCATAAACAAGAAAATGAATAATCGAAATATAATTTTTCTTCTCTTCAGCTTGCTGACTACTGGGATCTGCTTCAGCCAAGATGTTAATATCAAGATTGGATTTAAGGATAGTATTCAATCAGCCATTCTGAGTGAGAATCGACAGATAATTGTTTCGATTCCTGAAGGGTACCATACAGAAACTAAATCCTATCCCGTCCTCTACCTTTTGGATGGAACTGAAACAGGTCTTTTAAATGCCATCATTGTCACCCGTAAACTAAGAGAGGAAATGATAATTGTAGCGATTGCAAATGTAGATCGGGACAGAGATATGATGCCATTAAGTACACCAACTTACAAAGTTGATAATCCAGGAGCCTATAAATTTCTTTCGTTTATTGAAAAGGAGCTTATCCCACACATTGAAAGGAATTGGCGTACAAATAAACAGCAAACAATCCGGGGTGCCTCATTAAGCGGACTATTTGTCATGTTTGCATTTTTAGAGAAACCAGAAGTATTTGACAACTATATTGGAAATAGTGCCGGATGGTATGCTGACATGAATCCCTTTTTTAACGCTTTAATTGATAAGTCATTTGAGAATAAAGAAGTTTTCTCGGGCAAGAAATTATTTGTTGCAAACTCGCTGGTAGATCCTTATGATCCAAATAAGGAAGTACATCAAGCGATGCTTGAATTCGCTCAAAAAATCAAGTCAGAATTAGGGAACAAAATGTCCTTCAAATACAAAACATATGAAGATTATGGCCATGTTCCATTTCCAAGTTTTTACGACGGATTGGAATATGTTCTAAAAACAGAATAAATAAACTCCGGAAGGAAGCGGAGGTCTCCTTCACCGGTTTACGGCGGCCGGTGAAGGAGGGATTATTCCATGATCCCTAAGGGGGGGTGCCAATGCCAAAGCTCCGTGAAATGCCTTTTTGCAAAAACTCTACCTCGACCTGATTTTAAGTACTTAAGCTTTCGGCAAAGAGGGACTACTACACACTTCCATAGGTCGAAGCAAAAACGAAAACAACGTGGAGGCGGAGGTCTCCTTCACCAGGTTACGGCGACCGGTGAAGGAGGGATTATTCCATGATCCCTAAGGGGGGGTGCCAATGCCAAAGCTCCGTGAAATGCCTTTTTGCAAAAACTCTA
>JAGQWZ010000591.1 GCA_020436835.1 Saprospiraceae bacterium
ATAGCCTGTCCCTTATTGTCAATGAATTTTTGGAGTTTGTCATCTTGATAAAGACCGTACATAGCTACGATGGAGGGATCCGATTGTTTGCCCAAAGCAATTTCCTGCTCTTCAGACATAAACATCACTTCCTTCTTGCCGGTGACGGGATTGACGGCACAACTCAATACCAGGCCTGCCATCAAGATCAACGAAAAATAGACAGGTACACGGATGAATGCTGACTTCATTTTAATACTTTTCATTATAAAACATAATTAAGGATTGGGATAGTTCGTTTTGGCCGGTTTTCCTTTTCTCAGGGTCATACCATTGAGGCTATTGTTGTAAACGCCTTCGTCCACCGAGATCTTCCCGTTTATGATCACATACCTAATACCATCGGGGTACTGATGGGGCCTGGTAAATGTAGATCTGTCAATGACCCTATCCGGATCAAAAATAACCAAATCTGCCCAGTAGTCCTCCTTTAAGATACCCCGGTCGGCCAGTCCCATCGTTTGAGCTGGCAGGGAAGTCATTTTACGAATGGCCTCAGTCAGCTGAAGGACTCCCAGCTGTCTGCTGTAGTAACCAAGAACCCTTGGGAACGTGCCATAAGCTCGGGGATGCGGATGTCCCTCCTGCATTTGGGTCAGCCGGCCATCGGAAGCAATCATGGTCATGGGATGTTGCATAATATTGACCACATCAGCACTATCGATTACATGATAGATACAATTGGCCCCCCGGTGCAGCTGTAATTCAATAATCATTTCTGCCCCGTTTTCTATGGTCGGTTCCTGATCCTCATCAACTACCAGATCATGCAAGGTCTTACCCAGGTAATCAGGTTTCCAGTCAATTTTTGAAAACTGAATCCGCCTGAGATCATTGCCTCCCCGGTCATTAATGAGATTATATATAATCCCATTTTTTATACTGTCCCGGAGAGCTGGGCTATTGCAACGTTCTCTGAAGGCTTCAGATCCGCCTTCCAGCGACCAGGCCGGAATCACTACGGTAAGTCCGGTATGACTGGCCGTGTAAGGGTATTGATCCATTCGAATATCTAATCCCTCTTTCCTGGCGTCATCAACCATTGCCAACGTCTTGACACTGGCTCCCCACATTGGCTGCCCGATCGCCTTATGATGAGTGAGCACTATCCGCATGCCTGTTTCCCGGCCGATTTCAATAGCCTCGGCAACGCCTTCCAGCAATTTGAGCCCTTCCTCCCGTAGATGAGAGGTGTAGATGCCATCATACTTTGCTGCAACTTTCGAAAGCTGCACGACCTCTTCCGTCTTGGCGAAAGTTCCCGGCAAATATTTCAGCCCGGTTGAAATGCCAAATGCTCCCTCTTGCATTGCCTTTTCAATCCAATTTTTCATCTTCCGTATTTCTTCATCGGTAGGCTCACGGTCCACCAAGCCCATCACATGGTTCCTCACCGTGTTATGGCCGATCAGGTAAGCCACGTTCATGCCAATTCCGTGTACATCCAGGGTATCCATATAGGCTGCAAGCTGCAGGGGAGAACCTCCGTCAGGTCCTCCCAAAGCGGTAGTGACTCCTTGCATGATATGGCTTTGAGCCGAAGGATATAAGCTGAGCGGTTCGATATGCGCATGCATATCTATGAAACCAGGACTGAGCGCCATTCCCGATGCATCAATAGTGCGTTTTGCCTGACCGTGAATGGGTGTACCGATCTTGACAATCTTGCTGTTCTTTACTGCCAGATCTCCGGCAAACGGCTCTCCTCCCAAACCATCATAGATTTGAGCATTTTTGATCAGGATATCGTAGGAACGACAGGAAGCAAAAAGGAAAAGAAGAAGAAGTGGAGCTATGGATCGCATTATGTGCTGCTTTTCCGGCAATATCTGGCTTTTTTATGGGTTTTATCAATCTTACTCTATTGCATAATTGCGAAACTTTTCTGTTTGTATGATTGTATACTATTTTTGCAAATGAATTAAATGAACTTATGAGCAAAAAAGGCAGGGTATTGGTTGCAATGAGCGGCGGTATTGACAGTACGGTGGCTGCCATGATGCTGCATAATGAGGGTTACGAGGTAGTGGGAATTACCATGAAAACCTGGGATTATGCGAGTGCCGGGGGGTCGAAGAAAGAAACGGGTTGCTGTAGCCTCGAGTCGATCAATGATGCACGTGAGGTTGCCGTCAAAATGGGATTTCATCATTTCATTATTGATATCAGAGAAGAATTCGGTGATTTCGTCATTGACAACTTCGTCGATGAATATATTGCTGGTCGTACGCCTAATCCCTGTGTTCTTTGTAATACGCACATTAAGTGGCGCGCTTTACTGAAAAGAGCAGATGCCCTTGATTGCCAATTTATTGCCACCGGACACTACGCCCGGTTGTCAGAAAATACTGACCGTAAATACGTCAGTGTGGCGGTCGATCACACAAAGGATCAATCGTATGTGCTGTGGGGATTGGACCAGGATTGCTTAAACCGGACCATTTTTCCCCTGGGAAATTACCGGAAAACGGAGATCAGACAGATGGCAAGGGATTGGGGATATGAGGAATTGTCAAAAAAGCCCGAGAGCTACGAGATTTGCTTTGTGCCGGACAATGATTACCGGGGATTTCTGAAGAGGAGGAGGCCAGGGTTGGAAGCAGAAGTTGCCGGCGGTCTATTCCTTGATTTAGCGGGGAATGTGATCGGTACACACGAAGGTTATCCCTTCTATACCATCGGACAGCGAAGAGGTCTGGGTCAGGCTTTCGGAGAACCAATGTATGTCTCGGAAATCCGGCCGGATTCCAACACGGTAATTCTGGGACCGGTGGAGGGGCTGATCCGTAGTAGCATGCAGGTCTATCAGGTAAATTCGATGAAGTATGAAAAGATCCCGGAGGCCATGGAGGTGGTAACAAAGGTTCGTTATGGTGACCAGGGAACGCTGAGTCAGCTTATCCACCACGATAGTGGAATGGTCACCGTGCAATTCTATGCCGGTGTCAAAGGGGTGGCTCCCGGACAAAGTGCCGTTTTTTTCGAGGGTGACGATGTAGTCGGAGGTGGAATAATATTTAGTTCACAACTTTAGCATTTAGTTTTGTTTGCGCAACGTGGAGAGTAAGGATTTAGACTTTCTTGCAGCAGAGCACAGAGAGGACTTGAGGTGGTGTTGGGATAAAGACACAATCGACAGATGATTCAATAAGATCGTAACTTAAAGCATAGAAATTATCGTATGTGGAAATATTTAGTGTTCCTGATGGCCTTCAGCCTGTTGCAATGTACGATGAGCGTCGAAGATCCGCTGGACGAAAACGAGTTGGGCTATAACTACTATCCCTTACAGGTCGGTAACGAACGTATCTACCAGATTGATTCCATCCAATTTGACTTGGGTGCCGGTGACTTACCTGTATATGACTCAATTACATTTTATTTGCGTGAAATCGTTAAGGAAATTATCCCTGATCTGGAGGGCAAAGACCTCTACCGCATTGAGCGCTCAAGAGCAGATACACTTACCGGCCCCTGGACGATTGTCGATGTGATCACGCGTCAGGTTACGGGTGGTCAGGCGTTCTCTACCGAGAACAATGTTAAACTTATCAATCTGGTATTTCCCGTCAGAGCAGATGTGAGGTGGAACGGAACATCCTATTTAAATGATCAAATCATCGTTCATATAAGGGGGGAACCAATAGAAATGTATAAGGATTGGGAATTTAAAGTCCTGGAGGAAGGACAATCTGAGCAGGTAGGTGATTTTCAGTATGATGAAGTAGCCACTATCCAACAATCCGATTCGGATAACCCCTTCGAAAAAAGATACTCCGTTGAGAAATATGCAAAAGGAATTGGTCTTGTATTTCGGGAGAGACAAATTGTGGATTCTCATTGCAAGTATCGTGGAGATAATGCTATGTGTGTGGGACTGGAATGGAAAGAGAAGGCCGGGCGTGGTTTTTTCACCCGGGAGATTCTAATTGACCACAATTGATTTCATGAAGAGTTCTGAGCCGGTCAGGATCGGGAGATTGCTAAAAACCTTTGGAACCGAAGGCCAGTTGCGATGCCACATTCAGGAGCGTTTTTTGCCTTTGATCCGGAAAGATGTGTTTTTATGGATCGAGATGGATGGGTTGCTGGTACCTTTCCAGGTTATGAAATACATAAGCCAGAATAAAGCTCTGATTTATTTCAGGGACGTGCATTCTGAATATATGGCTAATCAGTTAAGTGGAAACTGGATTTTCGTAAAATCCATCGATTTTCCCAGCCACCAATGGATGGAAGAGGCACCCAGTCAGGTTGAGTATTCATTTCTGGAGGGATATGAAGTCCGAATTAAGGGAGATAAAATGACTGGAAAGGTCACTAGTGTCCAGGATTATCCCGGACAGGAAATGGCTTTTATTGACTTTGGACCTAAGTATACGGAAGATGCGCTTGTTCCTCTCGTAGAAGAATTTATTTCAAGAATTGATAGGCAAGCAAAATTTATCGAGTTCGACCTTCCTCAAGGCTTTTTTGATTTATAAAAATGTTGCCAGTCGCATCAGATCTTCAGTGGTATTATATACATGGGGAGAAATGCGAATTGCATTGCCTCTTACCGAGACGAAAATATTATTGGTGACCAACTCTTCACTGAGTTTCCTGGAATCCCGGTTATCCGTAAGATAAATGCCAAAAAGGTGCCGGGCCTGACCCTCCCGGTCGAAAGCATATCCTTTTTCCCTTATTGTGTCGAAAAAATCTGAGGTGATCTCATTACAATATGCCTGGATGGCTTCCGGAGACCATTCGATCAATTGCTGAATGGCTTCATTTAACATTGCCTGGTGAATATAGGTGGAAAATTCACCTACATTATATCGGAATGCCTTCGGTCGGTAATTTTCCTGGTAATTGGTTAATGAGGTAAAGTCATCTGAATGCAAGCGGTTTATCCAATTAAATTCAATCGGGATTCGATCATCAAAATAATCACCAAAGTAGGATAATGCACTTCCGTAAGGGCCCATTAGAAATTTATATCCTGCACAAACTAACGCATCCGGTGCAAGCTCATTAATGTCTATGGGTAATGCACCTACTGACTGGGTTCCGTCTACGATGAGTAAGGCATCATTTTCGGAACATTTTTTCCTGATAGACTGTAAATCGAATATGGTACCATCCTGCCAGTGCGTATGATCAAGCGTTACACAGATTGTCTGCTTATTGATGGCATCCAGTATTTTCCGGTTCCACTCCCGACCTCGATCTTGAAAATTGTCTGGTGGAGATTGAATCTCAATTTGCGCTCCGTTCTGTTGCGCAAATTCCTCAAAAGCATAGTAGTTACTGGGGAACTGACTGGCAGGCATGAGGATTCTACCTTTTTTCTTGACCGGTAGATTTTTTGCCACTACCGCAAACCCATAGGAGGCCGAAGGGTGGTATGCAATACGCTCCGGATCATCTGACTTAATTAGTCGGGCAAAATTTTGTTTGAGCGTCTCTAATCCTGAGAAGAAATCAGATGCTGAGATGTTTTGAGGGTTTGTCTTAACCTGTAAACCAGATTCACCAGCCTTCACCACCCTGGATGAAATGGGCGACTGATATGCACAGTTAAGATACGTTACTCCGGGTTTCAGTTGAAATTCAGATCTTTTACACTCCATGATCAGAATCATCCTTGCTTATGAATCAATTATTAATTTCTTGCGTTGTTCTTCGAGCTCTGAAAGCTTGTTGGTTGCCTTATTTATTTCTGAGTCCATGGATTGAAGAAGCCGTATGATTTTGTCGCGCACAGACTGCACATTTGAGAGGGCATTCTGAATTTTTTGTTGGACAATCCAATCTGAGATTAAATTGTCGAAAAATATATCCGTAAAACGGCTAAAAGAATCCAGTTCCAGATCCAGGTTAAATTTTTGAGCCCCATAAATCTGCTTTAAATCATTTTCAAAACGTACCAACAGATGTTTGGCGTGATAAGAAAGATCACGCGCCCGGTCGATTTGATTGTGCTTCATATAGGAGGCACCACGTTGCCTGCCAGCCATATCCCAGTGCCCCCAATTTTTAGCCTGACTTAGATGTTGAATCATCTTATCCAGAACGAGTAGCACCTCATTGCCCGATTTTTTTGATTCCTGGATATTTCCGGTAAATTCCCGATTGGTATCCATAATTAAAAGCAAATCAAGGAGTTTCTTTCCCGTTGGGGTGTTATTTTTTATTAGTAGTTTTTCTCGCTGCTTAATTAGCTTATTTAATTTCTTTTCAATTTGAGGAAGACCATCTGCCTTGCCTTTTAATAGATTACGTTCGTACTCCAGTAATTCTACCGATTTTTTGGCTTCATCATATTTTAGTGAAGCCTGTAAATACTCCTGGCGTTCCTTTTCTATCTGTTCTTCTTTGCTACCTAATATTTGGTGAAATAGCCCTTTTACGCTAAGTTTTTCCAATTTCTCAATATCACTAAATTCCTTTTTTAACTTTTTTTCCAGGTTTTCGAGATCCTGATAAGCTTTATTTAATTGTTCCGTCAATTGATTGAGATGTCTGTCAATTCTTTGAGATTGCTGCAGTTCTTCTAAGGTGTCTTTTAATTCCTGATGAATATCCACAATTACTACGAATTCAAATATTTATAATTCTAAAAGATTGAGTATCGATTGCACGTTGGGTAGCTAAGATTCCATCCAGATGATCAAATTCGTGTTGTATTAATTCCGCCATATCTCCTTCCAATATCCAGGAATGTTGCTTCCAGTTTTCATCGAGAAACCGGAGATGACAGTGCTGGTAGCGTTCTACTCTGACCAACAGATTGGGAAATGACATACAATCGTCCCAAAGGGAAAATTTATCCTGATTGGGAAATTCAATTTCCGGATTAATGATAATCACGGGTTTATCAATATTCAGCACGATTAATCGTTTAAGCACTCCGATTTGAGGTGCCGCTATGCCACGCCCTTTGCCATAGCGTACTCGAAAAGCTACAATTAAATCCGCCATCTTTCTGACTACGGGTTGAAGGGAAGGCCATTCCGATCGGGTTACCGGCAGACTCACCTTGTATAAATTGGGATCCCCAAGTAGTAAAATCTCAGATAATCCGGTCATTAAATGCCCAGTGTTTCCAATCCCTGTTTAAATGTCACATCTACCGGGATAGCGTTCTCCGTCAGTCGATCAAGGTCCCTCTGTAGTTGATCATCAATGATCCCCTTATCCTTCAATAAATTGCCTACACCTGTATAGTCGCCATCACCCTGTAAACTTAGAATTAATCCGGATAAATCATTTGTTGCCTGCCTGAACGATTCAAAGTTGACATGGTAAGTGCCAGTCACCGGATCTCGTGTAAATGCGCCTTTTTCCTTGAAATAGTTGAATCGCATCATATTTGCTTTACCATGTGCACTGGATGCTCCAAAGCGTACGGATCGGAAAATACTGGCAAGAAATGTCACATAGTATTCCTCCAGATCTTCTTTTATTTCGCCCCGGTTATGCAACTGATTAATCATATATAGTCCCAGTACATCAGCCTTTCCCTCCTCGAGGGCTGAAGCGTGTTCCAGGAGGGCTTCTCTTACCGTGCCTTTGCCATTTATGGTATTTTTTATTCCCAATCCATGTGCCACCTCATGAAACATTGTGTTGCCAAAAAAAGCCTCAAAAGTGATCAGCTTTCGTTGGTCCTCCTTAATCAATACTTCCGCAATCGGTAATAGAATCTTGTCAAATTTAGCTCTCATAGCGTTCTTGAGCTGTAAACGTCTTGTCCCTTTCTGCAGTTGCACCTCTTCATCATTGGGCAAGTTGATGGCTATTGTTTTGCTACCTGCATTGCAATCGCCGGCATAATAAATGACATCATAAGCATTTAACTCTGTTTCTGAGCCCGGTTTTTCCATTTTGTATTTCTGGTCGACCGGCAAGTTTTCCTGGAGAAATGGCAAAAACTCGGCATATCTGGCCAGACGGTCACTCCACTCCCTATCTTTGATTAGTACATAGGCTTCATGGGCTGCCTTCTGCCCGTATAATTGATCCTCATAGGTTTCAATAGGTCCGATCACCATATCTATGGTGTTGTCTTTCATATCCAGCCAGGCCAGGTCAGAAGGCTGGTATTCATCTGTAATCAGTGCTTCAGCCCTTAATGACAGATATTTTTTTAGCCCGGGATCTTCTGCAAGGTCCGCAGCTTCTTTTAATAAATCTGCTGCCTGTTTTACTTCCTTTTGAAATTGTTCGTGGTAGGGAACAGAAACGAG
>JAGQWZ010000062.1 GCA_020436835.1 Saprospiraceae bacterium
ATTCATGTATGATTATTTCATGTGGTTGTTAAAAATCATTAAATCTCTTGCTCCAAACGCTATTGTGAATACGACCCAGATTGGATTGGCTATGATTAATGCAACTTTAAAGGGATACGGCAAACAGATCATCAGACCACGTGATATCCTCCTATTGGCTGGAACTTAGCTGCCTGGCAAGCAACCCGACGCTTGAAATACGAGACCGGTCTTGTTTTTTTTCAATACATTCCGGCTGAGTTTGATTACCGAAAAGTAAATATGAAGTCAAATAAACCAAGACTCATTTTAACCGGAGGTTTCCTGGGAGCAGGAAAAACGACGTTGCTGCATGAAAGCACAAAATTATTGCTGGAGGCCGGTTCTTCCGTCGCATTGATCACGAACGACCAGGCCTCCGGATTAGTGGATACCACCAGATTGCTCAAGAACGGAGTAAAGGTAGAGGAGTTAAGTGGTAGTTGTTTTTGCTGTGATTTTAATGGCTTCCTCGAAGTCATCAATAAGCTTGGAATGGACAACCCGCCTGATTATATTCTGGCTGAACCTGTCGGTAGCTGCACCGATCTATCGGCCACAATTGTTCAGCCACTAAAAGATCTTTATGCGGATAAATTATCCATTGCCCCCCTCACTGTATTAGCCGATCCGGCTAAATTACCGGCTATTTTGGATGGAGGCACCGCTGGTTTGCATCCTAGTGCGGCCTATATCTTTCGTAAGCAACTGGAAGAGGCCGATGTCATTCTCATCACCAAAACCGATTTGCTGGAGACCCGTGAATTGCTGGACTTAAAAGGTGAAATCCATCACCGGTATCCGGACGCAATCGTGGCAGATGTAAGTGCTAAAATGGGTAAGGGTATAAGTTCCTGGGTGGAAATGATAATGGATCACCATGCATCCGGACGAAAAATCCTCCGGTTGGATTATGACACATATGCGGAAGGAGAAGCAGTCATGGGCTGGCTAAATACATCTTTGTTGCTCAATGGTAATCGAATTGATTGGAATGAGTTTGTCCGTGCTTTTCTCGATCAGTTACAGCGACAATTAATTGATGATGAAATAGCTGTAGGTCATATCAAATTAATTTTGGAAAATGGTCCTAAATATGTGATGGGCAATTTGACCGATGCAAAAGAAGAACATGATCTGGTCGGTATTGCCGGTGTCTCCGATAGTGCAAAAATGATAATTAATGCCCGGGTAGAATTGCCTCCTGAATCGCTGGATATATTAGTTAAAAGGATACTGGAGATTGTGACCAAACCGGCGATAGAAATGGAAATTTTGACGTGGAATTGCATCAACCCCGGCTATCCTAAACCAACTCACCGGTATGACCGGGTCATCTGAATATAATTATTTGTGGCTTTTATTTACTGGGAAGATGTGCCGCACCCATTTAGAAGAAAAGTCCTTGAAACTTCGAACCCATTCCTGTCCGAGGAGATACCGGGTTCCATGGGTCAGTGATTAATTTCAGGTAGATCGAATTTGTGACATTCTCCCGGAGCCTCCTCTTTTAAAATAGAATCATTGTCCAAAATTGATGGAAATTTTTCAGGCTGCACTACAGATTTTGAGCGTGATCGTTCTTTCGGTTATCTTGTCGGTCATGGCCCTAAGGGTGATCAGGGCTGCAGGAGCGGATTTGCGGAATCTGCATGACCGAAATAGACCGGTTGTGCTATCAATTGCTGCCGGGTTCAATCTCCTCTTCATTTTAATGATTGCCCTTATCCTTAGGTATTGGAACCACCACACCCTGGCAGTACTTGGGCTCACTCTAAATGTAAAAGATATTTGTTTCCTGATAATTGCGTTTGTGTTCATGCTTGGGCTGGCGATTTTCTTTATCTTTTTTCTACAACGTAGAGAGATGGTACAGATTTCAAAGATCAGGCGTTCGTTTGGAAATGCAGGTGCCGGAATATGGATATCCGTGATCGTACTTTTTATTGCCGCTCTGCAAGAAGAGTTTTTGTTTAGGGGCTATTTTGCATTTGTACTCTTACCTTTTGGATTTTATGTCGGACTACTTGTTTCTGCAGCAGTATTTACATTATGGCACTTTTTAACAAATAGTGTACATTTATTCCAGGTTGTTGACTGGTTCGTCGGCGGACTTCTGCTGTTTTTAATCTATTATTTAAGTGGGTCTATCTGGGTTGTCGCTTTGGTTCATGTCGGTAGAAATTTGATAAATGTGTTTGTATTTGGTATCAGCGCTTCCAATTCATTGATTGAATATAAGAGACCGATCGCTCCTCCTCAGAAGACCCTGTACACAATAAGTTCATCTTTTGCGGTAGCCTTGACAGGTTTGTTTCTTTATCATTCCAGTTCCAGCCTGATCCAATATTGAAATCAGATGTTAGGACAAATTATTTTGATATTTTGAACAGAATAAATAAAAGTTAAATCTCCATGTTTATAGGGCATTTTGGTATTGGTCTGGGAGCAAAACGGGTAGCTCCTAAAGTCTCCCTGGGCATGTTATTTCTTGCTGCACAATTTTTAGACCTATTATGGCCCACCTTTTTATTGTTGGGTTGGGAACGGGTAGAGATTGAAGCTGGGATAACGAAGATGGCACCTTTGGACTTTACATACTATCCCTGGTCTCATAGCCTTTTAATGGCTATTTTTTGGGGATTTGTCGTTGGAGGCTCCTATTACCTTTATAAAAAGCGACGCAGTGGAGCGCTGATTATTGGCATCTGTGTCGTCAGTCATTGGCTGCTGGATTTGTTAGTCCATACCACTGATCTGCCTCTCTTTCCCGGAGGAAAGTATTATGTTGGTCTGGGTCTTTGGAACCATGTAGCAGTAGAGATACTGCTGGAGTCTGCTATTTTTATCGGGGGGTTGGTCCTTTATTTAAATACGACGGAGGCAACGAATAGGGTTGGCAAATATTCATTTTGGGCTCTTGTTATTTTTCTGGCAGGGATCCATATGGCGAATACACTGGGACCGCCACCACCAAACCTGGCCGCCATTGCCTGGGCGGGACAATTGCAGTGGCTTTTTGTTATTTGGGCTTTCTGGGTTGATAAAAATCGACGATTGAAGATACATAATACCTGATGTCCAGAGATCTCGAAGTGAAAATGAAACAAAGATGAAAATTTTGAAGTGGGTGAACCTCGGACTGCGGGCAATCCTGGAATTGGGGATCGTCATGGGGCTGGCATACTGGGGATTTCAGACTGGAGATGCATTAGCAATTAAAGTAATTCTTTGTGTCATAACTCCTCTTCTGGGATTTGGTTTTTGGGGGCTGGTTGATTTTCGTCAATTTGGAAAAATCTCTGAGTACCTAAGGCTTTTTCAGGAGCTGATAATCAGTGGAATAACCGCTATCCTGATAATCATTGCCGGAAAACAAGGACTGGGCATCACCCTGGCTTTGGTCTCGCTTATCCACCATGCTCTGATATATATTACAGGTGAAAAACTCCTACACTAACTGATCCCACCTGGATTTGGTATTCTGACTGTCTCACTGGTATCGGCCGGAACTGAACATTTAAATTGTCAGCACAGTCCTAACTATGAATAGGTGTCACTTCCGGGCTCCTCAAAGCACAAATGCACACTCAGAGCCAAATATTATTAATTCTCTAAAATAAAAATCATGCAAACTAGTAATGTCCTTCCTAAAGTCAGGAATAGTGCTAAAGAAACGATATATCCTCTTAATGTAAAGACTTCAGTTATTGGGCTTGAACTCAGTGATACAGATAGACCACTGCTGGAGTATTTCCACTTTTTTAATCAATTTATGAAGTCGGATGAGATCTATTGTGTGCACACAGAACAATTGCTTAATCCTCTCTTCCCATTACAGGCATTTTATCCTCCCAGCGCCGTGGGACTGGATAGACCCACCCATCAGAAAATACTGGAAAAAATGCAGGCGGAGGTCAAAAGCACTCTGCCCGCAGACGAAGCCGAGAAAGTGAAGTGTCTGGTTGAATCCGGTCCTCCCCTGGAAATGTTAGCTCAATTGGTCTCAGAGACGCAGGCAGGTCTGGTGATGATTGGGAAGCGATCATCCTCCGATTTTCATGTGATAAAAGGTATGAACGCGGTTCGTATGGTGGAAGCCAATGTGATGGTAGTGCCCGAAAATGCCGTCAGGGAAATCCAGACTATATTAGTACCGGTAGACTTTTCCGAGCATTCGGTTAAGGCATTGAAGACCGCCCTGGCGTTCAAGCACGCGGCATTACATCCAGTGCGCCTGGTAGCCCTTCACATGTTTCATCCCATGCCGGTTACTGCTTTTGGATTTGGTGGAAACGTGGCTCCAATGTCAAATGAAGATCTTGAGGAAAAATACGACGAAAGTTTTCAACGATTTCTCAATGAGGAAGTACCAGATTTTAAGGATGATGTCGAAATGCACCTGACCACCTATGCCTATACACATGCAGCACCGGCTTTGCTAAAAAAAGCCAGTGAGATTGACGCAGATCTTATTGTAATTGGAGCAAAGGGGCATTCCAGGTTGGCAGCATTTTTCCTGGGATCTACGACGGAGGCATTGCTCAGAAAAAATGATGATTTTCCTGTTCTGGTGATTAAGTAGTTTGCGAAAATATGTGGATAATCTCCACATAAACGTTCCTTATTAATAAAGGATAAGAAAATGCGTTTCGGACCTTATTCATTCAAGGTTTCTAATCAGGATAAAATTTTATTTCCGGAGGATGAGATATCCAAAGGGGACTTGTTAGAATATTATATGGCAATCAGTGATTATGCATTACCCTATATTGAAAATAGGCCGATTGCCATGCATCGATTCCCGGATGGAATTGCAGGCAAAGACTTTTTCCAGAAGGATATTCCAGCTTATTTTCCATCCTGGATCAAGAGAATTGATGTCGCCAGAGAAGAGGGAAGTATTAAAATGCTGCTGGCTAATAATAAAGCAACGATGGCCTATCTGGCAAACCAGGCTTGTATTGCACCTCATGCTTTCTTGAGCAAGGTGCCGGATCTGAATATTCCGGATCGGATCATATTTGACCTTGATCCCCCGGAAGGACGTTTCGATCTAGTGGTCGCCGCTGCTCAGGGCCTGAAACGAATAATTGAAAGTAAAGGCCATACAGCCTTTATAATGACCACCGGATCTTCGGGTATGCATATTTACGTACCCATTCGCCAGGAGTATTCCTTCGAAATAGTACGTGATTATGCCCACATGATTTGTACTCAATTATCCGGACACAATCCGGAATTATTTACTACCGAGATTAGGAAAGAAAAAAGAAAAGGCCGCCTTTTTCTGGATTACCTTCGTAATTCTTATGGACAGCACAGTATCATTCCATATGGTATTCGGGCTTTACCCAAAGCCCCGGTTGCGACCCCGCTACTGTGGGAAGAAATCGAAAATTTGCCGGAGGGTTCAAGAACATTTAATCTTGCGAATATTTTTAGCCGGCTGGACACCACTGGAGATGTATGGAAGGGTATGCAGCGTCATGCTACCGTGATTACTCCGGAAGTGAACTGAGAAAAAATAAAATTCAAAAATGCCAATTGAGACTCAAGTTCGGATACTTGTCGACATTTTAATTGCATTGGTACTGGGAGGTGTTATCGGATTTGAGCGGGAAAAAAGAGATAAACCGGCCGGATTTCGAACCAATATACTTATTGCCGGAGCTTCGGCGATTTTCATTATCCTGGGCCAATACATAGTGGAGGAGATGAAGGTTTATCTAAGTGATCAGGCGTTGGGAGTGGATCCTACTAGAATTGTACATGCTGTAATTTTCGGGGTCAGTTTTATTGGCGCCGGAACGATTCTAAAAAGTCAAAATAAAGAAACTATTCACTATCTCACTACCTCAGCGACCATTCTGATGTCGGCTGCTGCAGGAATGGCAGTTGCACTGCGATTATATATATTGGCTTTGGGTGTGACCTTACTGACCTTGCTGATTAATACCTTGGTGAGAAAATTTTATGAGTAGATTGATAAAACATAATTCTACTTTTTTTAGTTAAAAATCCTACAGGAAAAATTCTTTGGAAAGCCTTCCATTGGAATTTCTTCATGGAAAATTGCAGGAAAATACTTTTTAATGGATCGTCAGCCCACTTTATCAGATGAGTTAGTTTTGTTGAGACCTTTAAAGGCTCAGGATTTTAATCCTTTATTTGCTGTTGCTGCTGACCCTCTGATTTGGGAGCAACACCCCTCTTCAGACCGATTTCAAAGAGAAGTTTTTTCCAAATTCTTTAGAGAATCGATGGATTCCGGTGGCGCTTTGGCGATCATCGATCAATCTAGTAAAAAGATTATCGGAAGCACGCGTTTTCAGGTAGTGGAAAATCGTCCGACAGCTATTGAGATTGGTTGGACATTTCTGGCGAGAGAATATTGGGGCGGTACCTACAACGCGGCAATAAAAAAGCTGATGATCGACTATGCCTTTCAGGCCATTGATGATGTGATCTTTTATATCGGAAAGACAAATCTGCGCTCACAAAAGGCCGCTGAAAAAATAGGAGCGATTAAATTACACAATTCCATCGCCCAGCCATTTCAAAAGGATTCAGACAAGAATTATACCTATAGAATCCGAAAACGAAATTGGAAAAGAAAGTATTAGGCGTCCCTTGAACCTATGTTTCGGAGGGAGCTATCATACTCCCTGCCCAGAATGTCTTAAATTGAGGTCAATAGCATAGCGAATTAACGCGTTATTCCAATTATCACTTGATGTGGAAATCCAGTATTAAAGCAGGTGTTATTGCCGGATCTCTTGATATATCGGCAGCTTTTTTTGAGGCGTATCTGACCAGAGATGTCATGCCTGGAGACGTTTTGAAGTTCATTGCCAGTGGGATTTTGGGTGATGCAGCCTTTCAAGGTGGATTTCTCACCATGTTGTTGGGACTTCTGTCTCACTACATGATTGCAATTATTTGTTCCGATTGTTTTTATTTATTCTATCGGCCTTTTTCACTTCAGAAGATTTCCTGGGCAGTGAATGCACTGTTAATTGCTATTATTGCCTGGATTGTCACTAACCAGTTGATCATTCCATTTAGTCACATCGGACCCAGACCTTTCGAATTCTCCAATTTCCTTGTGTCGGTGTCTATTTTATTACTTTGCGTGGGAGTACCGATAGCAATTTTTGCGAGGAACTACTTTAAAACGACTTAAACATATGAAAACTTGGATCGCCCTGATTAGGGGAATTAATGTTGGAGGAAGAAATAAGGTATCCATGAAGGAACTGACTGCATTAATGGAATCCAATGGATTTTCAAATGTCAGAACGTATATCCAGAGTGGGAATGTTGTTTTTGACAAATCAATTCAATCTGGTGATGAGATCAGTGATCTCATTGAAAAGGGATTTGGTTTCCACCCGGCCGTATTTATATTAAGTGCAGAGGATCTGAAAATGGCGGCAAAGAATAATCCTTATGATCCGGATCAGGGCAAGGCGGTGCATTTCTACTTTTGTGACAAAGTGCCTGATAAGGTAGATTATGAACTTCTGGAAACTTTGAGGACCGGATCAGAGGATTTTAAATTAGTTGACAATGTATTTTATCTCCATGCTCCCGATGGTATTGGTCGTTCCAAACTGGCTGAGAAAATGGACAGAGCCTTTAAGGGTGTCACCATGACCGCGAGAAATCTCAATACAATAAATAAGTTGCTCGACATGGTAGGAGATTGAGGTCCTACTTTGAGTACCCCCATACACCTGGAAATTTCTGGTGAGTCCTTCCTAAATATGTATGTGGTAATCAAACATCGACTTTTTTTACCATATGGGCTCACTGAGCATTTAGCTGAAAGAGCCGGGAGAGGGGGAGATTGAAATAAGTTCCAGGTGTTCTATGTATCTATGTGGTGGCGAATTGTGTACGTCTATTTTACCACATAGGCACATAGGGTAGGTTACTGAAGAAGTGGAGATGTCCCTTGAAAAGGAAACTACCATACCGAAAAGGATACCAGACAGGTGAAAAAAATTGAAAAGAAT
>JAGQWZ010000063.1 GCA_020436835.1 Saprospiraceae bacterium
CCTGAAGCCGATCTTCATAATCTGCCGGACTTTTATTATCAGGAGTCCGCACAAATGTCCAGACGTAGCCTTCTCCCCAATTTTCCAGTACGATCTTGGAGAAGATCTGGGGAGCACAATTCATGGAGATAAGAATATTGAAATCGAACTGCGACTGTTCTGGAATTTCTTGCATGATACCCGTCACTTTAAAATCAGCATTCCGTATTCTCAACACTTTACCGATGGGCTCATCGGTGCCAAAATACTTTTGAGCAATGCCGGGGGTAATCACGACGGAGTAGGGATCAAGTAAGACAGTTTCGGGATCGCCACTTACCAGGGGGAAGGTGAAGGATTCGAATACTCCATCGTCGACAAAGGTGACATTATCTTCCTGATATGTTTTGTCTCCATACTCGATACTCTCCCTTTGTTGGGGAGCAAATCGCACTATATTTGAGAAATCGGAAAAATCTACCTGGAGTTCCTTCGCCAGCCTGTAAGGACCGATCGCCCGGTTACCGGTTTCACCGGTCTGGGGATTGGTAGTTTGCACGGTCAGCAAGTAAATCTGATCTCTGTGCTCATGGAACCGGTCATAACTCAATTCTGACCGGACATATAGGATGATCAACATTACGCAAGCGAGACCAATGGCAAGTCCCAGAAGATTGATTGCCGAGTAACCCTTGTATCTCCAAAGATTCCTAAGGGCAGTTTTAAAGTAGTTCTTCAGCATAACAGCGGTTTTCTTGAAGTCAAGAGGATATCTCCTATCAAGAGACGAGAGAATTTTCTCTAAAGTTGCAGCGAAATGGGCTTTATATGGGTTTTACTCGTTGGAAGTCAATAATAAATGGTCTTTGGTGCAGTGATTCGAACACAATCCGGGGATATTGAGCGTTTACATACAAGATCCTATTCATATGCTACGCAGGACTTTTTTATGCATGATGGTGGCATGGGGCAGCATGTTCCTTTCCTGTCAGAAGGACCATAGCCTGGTAGATTCACCTCTGCAAAGTTATCTTGATGCCTTCAGAGATGAGGCTGCTAACCGTGGCATTGAGGTCGATTATGAAGCCAGTCCCGTTGAAGCCCGACTTGAACTACACGATGGAAATGTGCGTCTGGGCTGGTGTAATTATAACACGAGCAGCCCTGATCAGGTCGTGATTAATACCTTATTCTGGGATATTCTGGATGACCTGGAAAAAGAAAAACTGGTTTTCCATGAATTAGGCCACTGTATACTCAAGAGGCCTCATCTGGATTCCATAAGAGATGATGGACGTTGCAAATCTATCATGCATAGTGGCCAAAAATGCTCAGATAACTATTCCCTGAACACCCGTTCTGACTATCTGGATGAGTTATTTCTGAGAAGATAATTTCACTTGCTAAGCGTTACCTTCAGATTCGCAGGGTCCCAGGTACAACGGATGACAGCATCGACTGTTCCAGCTGGTCCATGGTATTGCAGGACAGGGGAGAGATCAGCACCCAAATGGGTGTAGAATCCCAGGGCAGCCTGATTTTCCTTGAGTACATAGAGATAAATGGCGGTACTGGGAGCTTTAGTTAGCACCCATTCGGCGCACTTTCTTAGTAAGATCTTGCCTAAACCACGGCCTTGATATTCCTGTAGGACATGTAGATTATCCACCAAAGCACCATACCTGTCATCCATATCAAAGAGCGTACAGGCGAATCCGATTAATTGATCCTGGTCCCTTGCCAGGATGACGTATTGATTATCATTGGGCCGCTGAAATCGCTCCAGCCAGATCTTCTTCCGTTCCGACGTGACTTCATGGTCCAGATAAGAATCGGGATAAATTCCGCGGTAGTGCCGTTGCCAGCTCAGGGCATGCAGGGAAGCTATTTCCTCTGCGTTGGCTGGGGTAGCGGTGGTAAAACTGATGTCTTTCATTTTTGGAAGATCTCAATGCGGAAAGGTAATGAAAGAATGTTTTTGCTGATCTGCAATATATGATTACCGAGGATTTCTTTAAGTTTTGAGCCACGTTAACCAAACACTCTTCGTGACAAGTATGCATTTCTGAACTTCTGCTCGGGATCATATTTTTCTGCCAGACTCTTGAAATCATTGAATTTTGGGTAGAGACTTTGCATTCTCTCCGACTCCATGGCATAGAGTTTAGCCCAATGTGGTCGCATGTTAAAAGGCTCCAGGGCTTTCTCCAGATCAGGAAGTAACGCTTTTACTCCTTCCCATTCCGGTTTCCAGGTAAAATGAAAAGCTATCTTATCTCCGCCTTGCGCTGTACTCATCCAGAAATCATCGGATTGAATACTTCTGATTTCGGCTATGAAGAGGAGAGGAGTTATCCGCTCATGCATCGCTTGGATAATATTAAGGACTTCCGGCGCATCTGCCCGATCCACGAAGTATTCCGTTTGTAGTTCTTCTCCATTGCTAGGAGTGAAATCCAGCTTAAAGTGGGGCAGTCGTTCATGCCAGGGACCGGGAACCGCCATCTGCTCTGTGCAATTCACCGCTGAATTTGCGGCAATGGGATGCATGTTCCGGGTAGCTGCCACAGCATCATAAAATTCGTTGAGTGGTTCCAGGGCTTGAGCGGAAGGCAGCCGCCTCTTAATCCAGACCTGATTGATATCTTCCGCATAATCGGTAAAGAATGAAACGCTGTACCCACTCCCGAAGATGGCGTCAAAATTTTTAGTGGCCTGATCCAGAGAGAGGTGTTCGAAGATCTCCTGTTGTACCTGAAAGGTAGGTTGAATAGCCAGGGTAATCCGGGTCACCATACCCAGAGCTCCCAGGTTCACGACGGCACCATTAAAATCAGGGTCTCCTGCCGTCAATTTGACTATCTCTCCATCACCTTTGATTAGCTCCAGCCCTTTGACAATGGAGGCCAGATTGCCATTTTGGTCCCCCGATCCATGCGTGGCGGTGGCACAAGCTCCAGCCACCGAAATATGAGGTAACGACGCCAGATTATGTAAGGCATAACCCTCGTTTTCCAGGTATATCGCCAATTCTCCGTAACGTATTCCCGCCCCAACCGTCACCCTCAGATTATCTTTGTCCAACTCAATCACCTCATGAAAACCATCACTGGAGATAATCTCGTTATCACAATCTGCAATATTACTAAAGGAATGACGTGTACCAAAAGACTTGATTTTCTTACTTTTGCTTACGAGTGCCTGCACATCCTCGATGGAGGTAGGTCGATGGTACTCCCGGGCAGAAAAAGTGAGGTTTCCCGCCCAGTTTTTGATGACAGGAGGAGGGGCAGTTTGATTGGAAGTGACTGGTTTACAGGCATAAGGAATGATGGCAGAGCCTCCCAGCAAAAGAGAAGTTGTTTTGAGGAAGTGGCGTTTGTGCATAGTGGTGTGACAGAATATTTTTCAATAAATTTCAAAGATATCACTTGACATATAACTTTCTAAATATACTTTGGATTAGGATTTAGGTTCCAATTCAGAAGATCTTAGTTCCTAATATTTATCTGTTGTGATACACTCATAAACATATTCAATTTTATTCATATATGAAAAGTTTATGCTACTTTTACAGAAGTAGCTGAAATGTGATATTAGAATGAACACAAAGAAGCGGAAATGTATCATGGTTTTGGGGATGCATAGGAGTGGTACTTCTGCCATGGCGGGCGTCTTGGAATACTTGGGTTTTAATTTGGGAGAAGACTTAATGCCAGCTTCGAAGTTCAACCCAAAAGGCTATTTTGAAAACAATCAAATTTATCATCTTAATGAAGCAATATTAAGAGGTTTAGGTGTCTCATGGAATAAGACCTATTACCTCCCAGCAGCAATTCTTGATAGAATTGATAGAAAATATATCGACCAAGCGAACGAAATTTTAGCTAATCAATTTTATGATGGTGAGGTAATTGTTTTAAAAGATCCCAGATTTTCGATTTTGTCCGAATTTTGGAAAAAGATATTAGTTTCCCAAGGTTTTGATTTATACTTTGTTATAATGATTCGAGAGCCAATGATGGTCACAAGATCTCTATTTCAAAGGGATAGTTTTATTTGTGAGAAATCCTCATTGATTTGGATGGATTATATGTTTAAAGCTGAGAGACTGACTCGGAATGAAAATCGAATTTTTGTCAACTATGATAATTTGGTTGAAAATCCTAAAGATGTCCTAATAAATACATTTGAGAATCTTTTATTTGAATTTGAGCACCTCCGTGCTCGTATTGAATCGGTCGACGACTTTCTTTCTAAGGATTTACGACATCATTTCTCAGATGGTGAGAATCATGATGGTAGAAATGCC
>JAGQWZ010000592.1 GCA_020436835.1 Saprospiraceae bacterium
AAGCCGGCAAGGATGTCTATGGTGAAAAGCCACTTTCGTATTCCGTGGCTGAAGGGCAAATGATGTTGAAATATCAACAAAAAAACAACCGGATATTTCAGCTGGGAACTCAAATCCATGCCACCGATAATTATCACCGGGTCGTGGAATTAATTCAAGGCAATGCCATCGGAAAGATCCACACCATAAGACTCTGGAAAACCGGTGGACCGCCGGTCATGCAGGCGACCAGGGTATCCGGTCCCCCCCAATCCCTCGATTGGGACCGTTGGCTGGGGGTAGCCCCGCAAGTGGACTACCTGCCCGAACGCTGCCATGGCACCTTCCGGTATTTTCTGGATTATTCCGGAGGAGTTTACGCGGATTTCTGGTGCCACATCGCCGATGTTGCTTTTTGGGCCTGCCAGCCCGCCGGGTTAAAATCCATCGAAGCCAAAGGGGAGAAAGCCGAAGGGATAGCCGACACACCGGGCTGGATCAATGTGGATTTTGAATTTGAAAACCTGAATCTGCATTGGACCACGGAGCCTCCTCCGGTACCAGGAGCTGCTGATATGCACATCGGAGCCTATTTTGAAGGAGAAAAAGGCAGCTTGATCTGTGACTATAATACCCGTAAACTGACGATTGGTAGTGAAATCATGGACGACCTGGATACCGTTCCCGTATCCATAATCCGGTCACCGGGTCACCAGCAGAATTTCATCGATTCGGTCAAAAGCCGAAAAGAACCGGAGTCCAATCTGGCATATGCCCGCCAGATGACCTTACCGATGCATTTGGGTTTAATTTCCTGGCGATTGGGAAGAAAATTAACCTGGGATCCCCAGGAAGAAAAATTCATCGGGGATGCAGCAGCTGACAGGCTATTAATAAGGAAAAATCGAAAAAAGTGGCAGTGGATCAAGTAGGAAAAGGCAACTACGAAATTAACCAATTGGTTTTTAAACAATAAAATCAGGAGGCCGTTAAGTGCCCCAGGGATTGGGGTTTTGTTATCCGGATATCCCGAATTTAATAATTCCAGAGTCAAATTAATTCGAAGGTCTCAAAATTCAATCATTTAACCCAGGTATCGGCTTGATAGAATTTAAAAAATGCACCTGAATTTTTTTTAATTAACCGTTTGATAGTACACTTTCAATTATTTATCACCCGGATGGTAATTTCTACTGGCGTGGGCCTTTACATCTTCCGGGTAAAAATTCACCTGCTTGAATTTTCCTTTACAATACAACTCCGCCTGGTCCGTAAAATGAGCCGATCCCGGATCACTGCTTTCACCCCCGGTGATCACGGAGCGGGCAATCAACCTCGGGCCAAATTCAACGACGGCCACAAAACTGTTACCACCTATACCGTATCTTTTTTTCGTGCCATCAAATGTGCGGGAAGTATATGCCGCCAATGAACCCCACATGGAAGACGTAAATCCCACCGGAATACTTGGCTTGCTGTCATCGTATGATTCCTGAACTTCGCCGGTGAGCCGTTGATACCGGTTAATTTCGCCCCACGCCATTTTCCAATCGCCAAAATTACGGGACAGGTCATCAAGGGTTGATCTAAATGAATTTATTTTCTCCTCAGGAGTCAGGTTGTTGATCATGAAGTCGGTAAATGCAATAGCATCCATTCGCTGACCCGGAGATAATTTAGAAAATGCCAGTTGTCTCACCTTCTCTCCCCATTGAATGGCCAGTGTCGTAGATATTGATTTTTCACCGTAACTTAAATTCCAGCCTTTAAGCATCCGGATGGCTTCCTTTTCCGCAGTGCCTGCACCTGAATAATGTTCATAGCTTGAAATTAAATCCGGAATTAATTTTTCAAAACCTGCCAGGTAGGGATCATTGGCTGAAGCGATCAATGTGTCCAGCGTAAATATTTTTTTCGATGATAATACCCGAACTGCATTTACTCCCCGGTAATTATCTGCT
>JAGQWZ010000593.1 GCA_020436835.1 Saprospiraceae bacterium
CACGTTCGTCGGTTTTCTTGTGTTCATAGAGCGTATCGGTAGTGCCCCAGGTGGTATCATCAAGAAATTTCACAATTTCAGGAGTAAATTCATACTCCCGGCAGATGGTTAAATCATCCTCCTTGAAAAGAATTTTTGCTGATTGCGATTCGTGAGCCGATGTACCAAATACGGTCTTGTTTGCCTTCTCTAGCATATAAGATCCAGTTAAACCAGTAGATAAGCCCATTAATTCTAACGACAAATTCCGCTGACTTTTTGTCCCATTCTTCGTTATAAGTCCTCGCCGTAGCTCCGGCTATGATTCCGTTTTAAACCTCGACTGGAACAAAAATTCATCTCAGACTTTGGCACAATAACTAATGGGTTCAACTACTAGCATTGCGCAAAATAAAGAAAAGATTTCACAAGATGATTTACCCGGCCGATGTAGCGAGAGGGGCATCTGATGATGACCGGGATCCAAAATTGAAAATCATTGATTACATTGGTTCTCAAACGATCCTGCTGATGCTATTTGCTACAAAGAAGCTTTTATACCTCCAGATCTCATGCCTGCTCCTGCTTGTAGTTGCATGTAGAAAACCAGGACATCTTATTCTACGGCAAGGCATGGAGATAACTCAGTCCGGCATGGTCCATCCGGATACGGTAAAAGTCGATTTGCAGGACAGTACCTCGTCAGCCATAATCATCCGGGGAGATAACCTGGTCGTTGATTTTCAGGGAGCTACGCTGGATGGCCGGAAAGATCCAGCTCGACCGGACCGGTTTATCGGCACGGGTATCTCCATTGAAGGTTCACACGTTACTGTCCGCAATGTCAACGTACATGGATTCAAAATAGCAATCCAGGCAGAAGGTGTCGATAGTCTTACCCTGGAAAACTGCGACCTGAGCTATAATTTCCGGCAAAAATTAGGATCCACGCGTGAGAAAGAAGACCTGAATGACTGGCTTTACTATCATCACAATGAAAATGATGAATGGAAGCGTTATGGAGCAGCAATCTATTTGAAGCATTGCGACCATGCAACAATACACCGCATCAAAGTTACTCAGGGCCAGAATGGCATTATGCTGACCGGATGTAAAAATGGGCTATTCTACAATAATGAAATTACTTTCAACTCCGGAATTGGCATTGGCTTGTACCGTAGCAGCAATAACCGGATCATGCATAATCTATTGAATTTTAATGTACGGGGATATAGTCACGGTATTTATCAACGAGGTCAGGATTCTGCCGGACTGCTCGCTTATGAACAGAGTAGCAACAATACCTTCGCTTATAATTCCGCCACCCATTCCGGTGATGGATTTTTTCTTTGGGCAGGACAACATAGCATGGACACCGGTGAAGGGGGATGTAATGAAAATATAATTTATGGAAATGATTTTTCATTTGCACCGACTAATGGCATAGAGGTGACTTTTAGTTCGAATTACCTGGTCAAAAATATAATGAAAGAATGCCGGTATGGTATCTGGGGAGGGTACAGTTTTGAAACCTTTATGCAAGGAAATTCAATTAAGGACTGCCAGTACGGCATCGCCATCGAGCAAGGGAATAACAATCAGATTTTTCGTAATGAAATAGCGAGTACTACCACCGGAATTAAATTGTGGGCGCGGGAAAAGCAGCCGGAAGATTGGGGCTTTGCCCAGCATAGAGATGTGAGTAGTCGGAATTATTTAATCGCTGAAAACACCTTCGAAGAAGTTGAAACCCCCTTCGATATTACTTCAACCGATGGCATAATACAAAGCGGTAACCGGATAGAAGGAGAACTGGATAATTCCGGGGCAAAATATGAATTAATGACCCTGCCAGATTGGCCTTCTCCCCTACCGGAGGGCAATGAGGTCATCGGCAAGGACACAGAACATTTAGGAAGACAGTTTATCATCGTCAATGAGTGGGGTCCCTACAATTTTAAATATCCTATGATCTGGTTAAGGGAAACGGAGGAAATGAAATATGTTTTTGTGATGTTTGGTCCCCGGGGAAACTGGAAAATAACCGCTGCGGAGAACTTTGAAAATGGGAGTTTAAAAACAGGAACATTTCCCAGCACATTGACGGCAACGAGAATTAATCCGGATCAGCCGGCTGAAATTCAGTTTGAATTTATCGGCGAGGAATTTTCAGATCAATTCGGAACAGTAAATGAGAAAGGACAACCTTACGATTTCATATTTTCAGAAAATGTCAAAATAGATATTTAATCAAAAGCTCTTTTTTGTAAAATATTACTTTGACAGTTGTCCACTACGATATGAAAAACTTCCACATTTTGTCCAAACTCAAAAACTTCCACCAGGTAGTGCTTCTGTCACTGATTTTCATTTTTCTGGTTTCTGACAGTGCCGGGCAGAAATATGACCCATTTAATTTTTATTCGTCTCAAATCCAGGACTCCCTTGAAATCTCTACCCTTAGCGGGTGGGAAAAGCAGCGCTATGAAATTCAGCAGGCTATGCAATCGGTGATGGGACAACTGCCCTCTTCCGAACCTCTGAAAAAGGAATCTCTCCGATATCTCGACACTATGGAGAATTCAACTTATGTGCGGTACCGGATTCAATTTCAGGCCTGCGAAGATGAAACTGTAAAGGCCCTACTCTACTTTCCCAAGAGAGCTTCCGTGCATGGCAAGACTCCGGCAATACTGGCCTTACATCCAACCGGGGAACTGGGTAAAAGGATTGTGGACGGGGATGGCTTACCGAATCGAGCCTATGCCAGAGAATTAGCAGAACGCGGTTATATTGTCATTGCGCCTGACTACCCGGGATTTGGAGAGTTAAGTGATTTTAATTTTGCTGAATCCCGCTATGCTTCCGGGACGATGGCAGGCATTTTTTATCACCGTCGCTGTGTGGATCTGCTGGAAACATTTGCGGAGGTTGATGCAAACCGTATAGGAGTGATCGGTCACTCCCTGGGTGGACACAACGCGATGTTCCTGGCCGCATTTGATACCCGAATTAAGGTAATAATTTCAAGTTGCGGCTGGACTCCATTCGAATACTATGATATCGGTCCTGCTGCTTTCGAGCGCTATGGAGGCCGGTTGGGTCCCTGGGCTCAGGACAAGTATATGCCGCGGCTCCGTGACACTTTTAAATTGGATGGTCAAAAAATACCATTTGATTTTCCCGAAATTATCGCATTGTTTGCCCCCAGGCCATTCTTTTCGAATTCGCCACTGAATGATGCAAATTTTGATGTAGGGGGAGTGAAAAAGGGAATAATTGAAGCCGGCAAAGTATACAGCTTCCTGGAAGCCGCCGAGCAACTCGAGGTTCGGTATCCGGATGCTGAACATGATTTTCCTACACCAGTCCGGAAAGAAGCTTATGAATTTATCGATCGACATTTTAATTATGTACCTTCTCCCCATATACTGGAATAAACTTTCGATCATAGTCAAATACCCGTTTTGAAACTCACATTTGTACCAATAATTGTTGTAAGTCTCTTTCAGCTCACGATAATACCCGCTTTAGCAAAGCCATCGGATCTTACCGGCCTTTCGGCAGGGATTGGCTGTAAAAATATAACGCCCGATACGCGGGTGAAGAATTGGGTGACCGGGCAGGAATACGGGACGGTCAAAGATTCGCTTTTTGTGAGAGCGCTTGTGATCTCCGGCAGCAGTGAGAAAGTGGCCATTGTCAGTTGGGACCTGGTCAATGCCGGTGAATCTGCCACCCATGAACTACGAAAAAGAATTGCTCAATCGACGGATTTGAAAGCGGAGAATATTCTGGTAAATGCCACTCACAATCATTCGGCACCCTGGTCTCCGGAATATGAACATGGCTTGCGTGGCAATGAGGCGGATCCATGGTGGGTGGTTCGTTATATGCCACCACAATATCAGGATCCCTATTTCCAGGCCTGGATGAATGACTTAATGGACCAGAGTCTGGCTGCGGTAAAAAGCGCTTTACAGAATCTACAACCGGTCAGCGTGTGGCTCAGCCGTTCTGATATTTCGGAGTGGGTACAAAATCGCCGCCCCAGAGCAGCAGTATGGGGTGCTACCGGATCAAAGCTGCCGGAAGATTATAATTACAAGCATTCAGAATGGGATCCAAAAATCCTGGGCGGTGGCGCCAGATTTGGTCCCCTGGATCGAACGATGACGGTCCTCTCCTTCCAGAATCAGAAAGGCGATAATGTGGCGGTCCTGTTTCAAATGACGGCCCATGCCGTTTCAATTTACCCTTTCTATGATGGCATTTCCGCCGATTGGCCGGGGTTGACAATGAAGAAAATGGGTGATCTAATGGATGGCCAATGCCTCTTTCTGCAAGGTACCGCCGGAGATATCAATCCGGGACGGCGTGGGGAGGAAGCTGTAGAAGCGATGTCTGACGGGATCAGCAAACAAGCCTGGAAGTCGCATCAATATGCGGCAAAGATCCAGGAAGAAGGAGACCTCGTATGTCAAAATATCAAAGTAAGTGTACCCCTCACGGAAACGGGACAGGAAACAACCGGTCTGACCTCCTTGCCGGTTGAAATCCAGGTTATCAACATCGGACCGCTCGCGATCGTGACTTTACCCGGGGAGCCAATGACTGCCATCGGAGATGAGATCCGGGATCAATCACCTTTTCCTCAGACAATGGTGTTAGGGTACAGCAATGGTTCGGGAATATATTATGTCGGAATGCCCGGAGAAAAGGCATACGGAGGCTATGAAGCCGGTGAGCAGACTAATATTGGCACTGACACAGCAGGAGCGATCATGGCCCAATCTGCTATCTCCCTGTTGAATGAGATTTATTCAAAAAATTATCCTGACAAATAATTTGTAAAAATGGAGCAACGCCAATATCCCCGACGAATTCGAAAACTTATTATCAGTCCACATCCATTCTTCTTGTCTTGCCTTTTCCTATTCCTGATGTTTTCTCCGGCTGAAGGGCAAGCAGGCTGGAAGGCAGGAGTTTCGAAGAAGATTATTACTCCACAGTATAGCATGTGGATGGCAGGATATGCTGCCCGCACCGAACCGTCCCAGGGTAAAATTCATGATTTATGGGCTAAAGCACTGGCGCTGGAAGATGCGAACGGAAATCATTCTGTTTTAGTGACACTGGATCTGGTGGGACTGCCAAAAGAAATATCCGATAAAATAAGAGATAAAATAAAGGACGAATTAAATCTTGATCGCTCTCAAATCATTTTAAACAGTTCGCATACCCATAGTGGCCCGGTATTAGAAAACGCGCTCCCGGATATTTATCCGCTTAATGATAAGGAACAGGAAAAGATAACTAATTATTCGACGGAATTTATTTCCGCGATCACCACGCTGGTTGAAGCGGCTTTTTCCAATTTGGAACCGGTAAAAATCTACGCAGGCAATGGCGTTTCCCGAATTGCGGTCAATAGACGCAATAATATTGAAAGACAATTAAGCATTCAAACCGAACTGGAAGGACCGAATGATTTTGGAGTGCCGGTATTGAAGGTGGAAAATGCCAGCGGAAAAATACTGGCGATCGCTTTTGGTTATGCCTGCCATCCAACCGTTCTGGATACCACCCTTTGGTCGGGAGATTATCCCGGTTTTGCTCAAATTGAATTGGAAAGGTCGCATGAAGGTGCAACGGCATTATTTTTCCAGGGCGCCGGAGCGGATCAGAACCCCATGCCCCGGCGTACCATACCGCTGGCACGGCAGTATGGGCGTACCTTAGCTGCCGCCGTCGACCGGGTATTGGAGGAAGGCATGAAAGAGCTTTCTCCGGAGCTTAAAACAATCTACCAGGAGATACCATTAGGCATCAATCCGTCACCCACCAGAGATGAACTGACATTCTACATCGACTCTATCGTGCCGGATGGGTATCAAAAAAGATGGGCGCAAAGAGTCCGGGACCGTTTGGATGCCGGCGAGGTCTTTCCCGATACGTATGCATTTCCGGTACAGGTATGGCGATTGGGAGACCAGGCACTTTTTTCCATTGGGGGAGAAACCGTATCGGGATATGCGATCCAATTAAAGCAGATCTTCGGTGATCAGGCCTTTGTGCTGGGGTATTGCAACGACGTCGTGAGCTACATTCCTACCGCTCTTATCCTGCACGAAGGGGGCTATGAGGGATGTGTGGCACAGCAGGTCTATGGGCTGACCGGCACCTGGGCTTATGACACTGAAAATCAAATCATCAGCCATCTGGTAAGTATGGGCAGGGAGATTGGGATTCCCCTACCTGATCACAAGATTTTTGAGATAACAGAATAGCGGCCAGAGGCTGGATTAAGATCCGCTGATCTGTCAGTACTGATGAAGAAATAGCGGGTAGAAACATGGATTGAGTTATCCTTCCAGGTCTACTTTTCCGGATGTCGACGGTGCAGCCTTTCAACTGAAGATTAGAGGAGTTGGCACCAAACTCTCTCAGTTTATCTTTTACTATCTTCAATGCAGATATGTATGACATCAATCAGCAATGAAAAAAACGGTTGGCTTTCTCGTACTCCTATTTGTATCAACAACCCTGCTGGCTCAATTTAAGGTCCAATTCAAATTAATAGAACAATCGGCAATAAAACACGACACTATCTATGTCGCAGGTACCTTCAACGGCTGGGATTCACTGTCCAACCGAAAATATTTAATGCAACCTACCGGAGAAAATGAAAAATCCCTAACCCTGGAATTGCCGGCGGGACCTGTTGCTTATAAATTTCACCGGGGAGATTGGATGAAAGTAGAAAAAGAGTTTAATGGCAGGGAAGTTTTTGACCGGAGCATTTTCATCAATCGGGATACCGTATTAGTTGATACGGTAGATGGATG
>JAGQWZ010000594.1 GCA_020436835.1 Saprospiraceae bacterium
ACAGGGATGTTGTCCCGTCTCATTGCATATTTCCAGATCATGGGTGGCGATAACTCCATAGGCAGCTTCCCTGACCATCCGGCGGATCACTTCCAGTGTGCCCGTTCGCTTGTCATCCGAATTGGTTCCCCGCAAAATTTCATCAAGAAGCACCAGACAATGACTTTTGGCTAAAGTGTCGGTGATCTGTTTCAATCGTTTTACCTCGGCATAAAAATAGGATTCATTTTCCGCGAGGGAATCTGCTACCCGCATCGACACCAAAACCTGAAAAGGATAAAGCCGGCAGGCCGTGGCACAAATGACCGATCCGGCTCCGGCCAGAATGGTATTCACTCCGATACTACGTAAAAAGGTACTTTTTCCAGACATATTCGATCCGGTAAGGATGACAAACCGCTGATCGTCAAAACTGATATCATTACAAACTCTGACCTCTTCCCGCACCAGAGGATGCCCCAGATCCTTAAAAGACATTTCAACCTGATTACTGATCTCCGGAAATATAAAATCCGGGTTATTGTACCGGAAATTGGCTAAACTCGAAATAACTTCAAATTCTCCCAGGACTTCCAACCACTCCCTGACCTGATCACCATATACGTCCTTCCACCGGTAGAGCTTTTTTAAGACGTGCAGATGGTAACAAACCGTGCCGCTAAAAAGTAACACCGCCATCCCATTGGCCATAGAATCCAATTGATTTAAAATCACGGCTAAATTCCGTAGTTGCGCTCCGGCTGCATCCTGGTCCAATAAAATCTTTTTCTTTAACTTATTTAACTTGGATGATTTAAATTCAGCCACCGAGAGTTCATCCAACATTAAACCATAATGCTTAATTACAGAATCCAGTTGTTCCAGTCCCGACAGCTCGGCTTTTATTTTTTTATTAAAATTACCAAGCAGCATCAGGTTAAGAATTAAAATGACAACCGCTGCATTCAACCACACCATGGTCAGGGTGAAAGAAAAAAATAAAAGAATAAGGATGAACAAAGCCGGCAAAAGGTAGATGGCAAGATTGGTTAGTCCATCCAGGCGTCCCCGTTGTTTCATCCAGTAGATCAGAAACCGGTAGTGTTCCTCATCATCCCGGTGGATCAATCCCAATGCCCGGATTTTTTGTCGCAAATGGAGCATCGCACTATACTCCCCAATCGCCTTTTGTGACTCAAGAATTTCAGCATGCTCCTTTTTCTGGCTCAAAACGTGAGCCAGTAACTTTGATCCGCGGTGGGTCGTTGTACGGTTCAAAAACTGATATAAAGAATTCGGTCCAAAAATATCGAGATCATACGAATAGAGGTGATGCGGATCTATAAATTCACTTCCTTCTTCAAAGGGGGATGCTCCGGCCAAAAAATCAATCTCATCCTGATTAATCTTTTGTAGTGTCTGTGCCAGTAAGCGCTGGTAAGATACTTTCTGATGTAATTTCAGCAAAAAAACAAAAAGGATTAATAACCCAAAAAGAGCGATCAACAGCAAATAAACCTGGCTATTGATCATCAGATAAAACATGAGGATAAATGCGATCACCACCGCAAGGCGGATATAACCGATGGTATTATACCTTGCCGATAGTGATTTATGCTCAGCATTATACTGCTGGACCAGATTGTGATATTCCAACATCGAAATTTTAGGTGGGTGAAACTCTTTCAAACATCAGCAAGCGCACATCCATCAGTTGAGCCCCTTTCAAATCCTTTGCTTTTAACACCAGTTTCCCATTTCCCTTATCCAGATGAATGGGGCCAATATGCATAGGCACGAAATCTTTAACATAGGATTCCTGGCGTGGAATCCGGTCATTTTCCATTCCCATCTCCGGCGGATTATGCGCTTCGTTGATCGCTGCTTCGATAGAGTTGCCGTTGAAGGTAAGTGTGAAAGTGGAGCCTACCGAAGTTTCAGGACAAGTATAGTACAACTGTACGTCGAAATCACCCCCTTCCAACACTTCCACCTCCCAGGTGATGCTGTCATCTACACTCGTCCAATTAGTGAAATAAGAACAATTGGGATACCGGTTGGAACGGACAACATTCCCATGCCCCAGCCCATCTCTGGCTGGTATCTGGGTAAACTTAAAATCCGGATGACCCAGCGGAAACGGCCGGAGGTCCTTAGCCGGAAGTTCTGCCAGTACGGTCCCTTCCCATACTTCCTTTTCCAACATTAGTTTATCCGCCACATCCGGTAGATCAGCGGAAATATCAATATGTTGCCCCGGATCTTTTTGCATATCAAACAACCGCCCCTGATGATCCATGAGAAATTGCTGACTGCGGACACTGGTCCGGTTACCCCAATGGTGGAAAAATAACCGGTCCGGCCAAACACCGTCTTCGTCTAATAATAATGGTCGTAAGCTCATACCATCTAAAGCCTTCTCCGGTACAAACTCAATGCCCGACAAATCGACCAGCGTAGGCAACAAATCCGGAGCAGAGGACAACTCTCCTATTTTTAGTCCTTCTCTGATTTTACCCCTCCACTGAATCATCAACGGTGAGCGGACGCCCCCTTCATCGGTCGAACCCTTAATACCACGCATGCCTCCATTCCACCGGTGACCATTGGGCCCGTTGTCACTAAAATAAATGACAATGGTATTTTCCAATAAATTAAAGGCCTCCAAATTTTCCATTAGTCTTCCCACATTCCAATCGATATTTTCGCACATGGCCAGCGCAGCCTTGCTGTGTTGTACATCCTCGCGTGTGGAGTCACTTCCCCGCAGAGCCAGGTCTTTGTCAGCAAATCTGGACCAGAATTGATCCGGTACCTGCATCGGACTGTGCGGTATGTTTAGGGGCAGATAGAGGAAAAATGGATCTTCCCGGTTTTCGCTAATAAAATTAATCGCATGATCGGTCAGATCATCGGTCAGAAAACCATTTCCTTTTACGATTTGACCATTATGTTCGAGCATGGGATCAAAATAGTTTCCCCAATGCCCGGAACAAAACCCATAAAACTCCTCAAAGCCACGTGCGTTCGGGTGATATGGATATTGCATCCCATTGTGCCACTTACCAAAAGCGGCTGTCCGGTAGCCATTCTTTTTAAAAATCTCTGCGATGGTGACCTCATCCAGATCCAGGCGCTCTCCACCGGCAGAAGTGGAATAAACACCTCCCCGGGGATGATAACGGCCGGTCAGCATTTCTGCCCGGGTGGGTGAACATACCGGACACAC
>JAGQWZ010000595.1 GCA_020436835.1 Saprospiraceae bacterium
ATTCGTCATTCCTTGTCGTTAAGTTAAGCCTAAAATGTATCGTGAGTAAGTCGGCGAATGTCCTTCGACATGCTCAGGATTCGCCGCTATCACTACTTACAAGAAATTGCATTCCTTAACAATATCAATTCCTTAACTTAACGACATTAACTCGTAATTCGCCACTCAACTCTCAACTCCTTAGCCTTCGCCTCAGCCTTTGGTTCAATTATCAATTGTCAATTGTCAATTATCAATTCCTAATTCGTCATTCCTTGCCGTTAAGTTAAGCCTAAAATGTATCGTGAGTAAGTCGGCGAATGTAGATTCGCCGCTATCACTACTTACAAGAAATTGCATTCCTTAACAATATCAATTCATTAACTTAACGACATTAACCCGTAATTCGTCATTCACACTACGTTCCTACTATTTGTTCATCCGGTTCTTCTTCTTTCTCTTCATCTCCGGTCGGCTTTTCTCTCCACCAGGTAGCAAGTGAACCTCCGGAAATGTTCATCCAGGGGCCAAAAACTGCCGGTGCCAAACCCACTGTGGCTACTTTTCCCATCTCCAGGGCAATTCCTGAAGCCAATCCACCATTTTGCATCCCCACCTCCAGGGCTACCGTACGACAGTCTCGTTCAGGAAGGCGGAACATTTTTGCGGCACCATATCCCAGAAGATATCCAAAACCATTATGCAAGATCGCGGCAATGATCAAGGCAAATCCTATAGTCAGGAGACTGTCTCTCCCCGCAGCGGTAATGATGGTAATAATGATCGCTATGCTGGCCATGGATACAATAGGCATCGCATCATCCAACCACTTGAATTTCCCATGGAAGAAATGATTAAAAACCAACCCCCCTATGATGGGGATAATTACGATCTTAATGATACTCCACATCATCGACCAAAATTCGATAGGCACATATTGAGCTGCCAGCCATTTCATTAACAGGGGGGTCATGATTGGTGCGATCAGTGTGGCCACAGCCGTAAGCGTCACCGAGAGTGCAACATTAGCTTTTGCCAAATAAGACATTACATTAGAAGCCAGTCCACTGGGAGACGAACCTATCAAAATGACCCCGGCAGCAATTTCGGCCGGAAACGCGAATAATTTTGCAATCGTAAAACCCACCATGGGCATAATGGTAAATTGACATAAAATCCCTATCCCCACACTTTTCGGCATCTTAATAACTCCGATAAAATCCTTAAGGCTCATTGCCGTACCCATTCCAAACATGATTATCTGTAGCAATGGCACAATTAATTTAGACATCTTAAAATTGCCGATTTGCTGAAACGGACCCGGATGAAACATGGATAAGATCACCGCTCCGAAAATGATTATACTATAAGAAAACCCTTTTAGAAAAGGATGTGGCCGGATGGCAATTGCAAGAAAAACCAAAAAAGAAAATAAAGGGATTCCCAATAATTCCTTTTTATCCACAAAAAACAATATCGCAGAAATGGCAAGTGCCACTATACAGAGCCAGCGCGAAATAAGATAAATATTCTTCAATTCCTTAAAAATTTAATCTCGAATGATCTTCTTTACTATTAGAAACATCCGATAATCTACATTCGTCATTCAAAATAAGTGGTGCGGGTGTCAGCCAGGGGTATTTATTTTTCCCATTGAGGTCTGCTCATTCCATTCAGATCCCAAACGACTCTTCCTTCCCGTAAGGTGAGTTCACAAATTATCTTCTGGGTTCCCATAACCTTCCAGCCTTTGGTATCGATATATCCGAAATCACCATCGACAACCCTCAAGACAGCCACATCTGCTTCCGCCCCTGGGGTGATATGACCAAGCTCAGGTCGATTAATTACCTGGGCCGGTTTCCAGGTGCTTGCCATGATAATCTCGGGCATAGACATTCCGAGGTAAAGACATTTTGACATTACGTTGGCCATGTCTTTCATTCCGCCATTCATACTGCCGGTGTGGAGGTCAGTACTAATGGTATTTGGTTTGAGTCCCTGCTCTAAAGCAGGAATAGCCTGATCCCAAAGGAAACTTCCCCCTCCATGTCCTATGTCCATGATAATACCTCTTTTTTGTGCCTCGAAAACAAAAGGTCTTACTTTTCTGGTGGTTGGGTCAACAACCGGTTCACGGCGACCAACATTGGCAAAGCAATGCGTGAAGATGTCACCTGGCCGAAGTTTGTCAAAGAATAGGGTTTCTATAGATAACGCAGGTTCATTGCCTCCAAAATCAACCATTACTGGAATTCCGGCCATTTCTCCCGCCTTAACGGCCTGTTCGACTGGCATCCATTCCGGGCCCATATAGTGGGCTACCTTAATACCGACAACATAATCCGGATTGGCTTTCGCCTCCAAAGCGGTCAACTTAGCATCCATGTCGGCGAGGTTCTGTTCGATTGCACCGCCGGCCATACCTGATCCAACAATGTTCAGAAAGGCAAGGACCCTGGTTCTTGAGTGATCAATGGTCTGATTCTTAAAAGTCTTGAAATTGCGCCAACCGGCTCCGCCAGCATCGACAATAGTAGTCACCCCTGCCCGAAAGGTAAATCCGTCCGGTGGGAGAGCCGTATAACTATTGGAAAGATAATGATCCGCCTCCGTTCCAAAAAAATTATGGCCATGCAGATCGATTAATCCGGGAACAACATATGTACCCGTGGCGTCAATCACCTGAAAGGCATCCGATCCCAGATCTTCTGCCACTGCAAGTATTTTACCCTCATCGATCGATACGTCCATCACGGCATCAATTCCATTCTTGGGGTCAATTACGTGCCCCCCTTTGATAATCAAATCTACCTCCTGGGCCGCCAGGGGGGAGATGAAAAAAGCTAAATAAACAATCAGTTGTTTCAGAAATAAGGATCTCATATAAAGTTTAATTTCGCATTCTTAAGTGAAATGACCGGCCTGGATGTTCTGTCCTGAATTTTTCAAAACATCCTCGATCTTGCAAGGTAACATAACATGTCCGACCATCCTTACTACCGAAAGTAAGATTCGATGGTTTCTTTCCCATTAATATGACTTCTTGTATTAATTCGCCTTCGGGATTTAGAATCGCGACGGTTCCCTTTCCATGTCTGGTTACGAAAAGATTTCCAGCATAATCACAGCGCATCCCATCCATACCAAAGTCGGTGAACTCGTGAAAAAGCTTTTTGTCGGAAATACTTCCGTCGTCGGCCAATTTGTATCGCCAGACCTTCCGCTGCACACTTTCATTCACGTACAAATGTTTTTCATCCGAACTTACTTCTATGCCGTTGCTGGTGCCCATATTTTTTTCCAGTAAATGCACCGAACCATCTGTGTCGATTCGCCATAGTTGTCCGGTTTTTTCTTTCCAGTTGGGATCACTGGCAAACAGGGTGCCGTCACTGCGAATAGCAAGGTCGTTGGGTTGATTCATCGAGTCGCTGTGAGCAAATACTTCGATATTACGTGAGCTGCGATCGATTTTCAAAACATTATGCATGGTGTAATCAGCAATAAACAAATCACCCAGATCATTACAGCGTATTCCATTACCGATGCTGCCTTCCGGAAGGTTAAGGTAGAGTGCACAATCACCAGCCTCATTTACACGGCCGATCGTTCCCTGCGTATCAAAATTTACAGCATAGATAATCCCATCCACATAGGCTGGACCTTCAATTCCGGAGGTAAACAGTCCTTCTTCGGTAAAGTCGGAAGCGACATAAATCTCTTCCTGTTTCGTGGTTGGTACTTCTGGTTTTGATTTGCATCCGAAGCCGATAAAGCACAGTACAAATCCACAAAAACTCAATGTGGCGTGTGCCTGGACACAAAGTTTGGTCAACCAAGTCATCATCTCATAAATTTACCCAAAATCCTATCATATAAAAGCCTGGACGGGCTTTTTTGAACCACCCGGACAGGCAAGATCTTGCTTCTAGACTAACAGCTTGATTTCAAGTAATTAAGCAAAATAGAAAAAAAGAGCAGATAAAAACGGATACTTTCGAGAAATATCTATTGATTGAAGGATCTGCCTAAATAGATGATCGATCCTTCCCCATAATCTACGATTTCGAGATCCGGATTGGTCAATGGTAAGATCTCTCCCTCAGGAGTCCAGATGCACATAGGAATTGATGCGTTATCGGGTCTCATTTGATTTACTTTTTGTTGCATTTCTTCTTTGCCAACAAAATTCAGAAGATGAATTTGGGGATGATCTCTTGCCACCTCCAACAGATCAATATGGTCATCAAAAGGTGCCAACATCTGAATGTTCTTTTCCTTCGCATAGCGGTCTGCTGCGGATTGTAGTACGACGAAGGTATTTTCCCGCTTGAAGAATGTCTGATAGGTGTTGCATGCATACCGGTTTACATCACCACTGCCCGTCATCGCGAAGAGATACTCCATGTTATCGATATCAAACAGTTCATTCAAATCCGCCTGATAAATATCCGCCTGATGCACTTCGATCTCTTCTTCGGCGGCTTTCCTAAGGTAAGTGGTGTTCATATCTACCATAACCACCCTGCGACCCTGATCTTTAAAGAAAGCCCCGAGAAGCCGGGAGGCTCTATCCGCTCCGATGATCAAAATGCCATCATTGCGTTTTTCCAGTACGCCAAAAAGTTGTCCCAGGGGTCTTGCCCCTACTGCAGCCAACAGCACCGTGCCCAGTACCACCATGAAAACCTCCGGAGTGATATACTCTGCACCAGCTACTCCTTCGTCAACCAGACGTAGCCCAAAAAGAGAGGCTATACCGGCAGCCACGATACCCCGCGGACCGATTAATGACATGAAAAGTTTTTCCTTGAGAGACAACTCTCCGCCCCGGGTGCTCAACATCACGCCCAATGGACGAATAATCAGGATCACCACGGCCAGCAGCATCCATGAACGCCAATCATTTAGCAGGTAAAGATCTTCCAGGTCAATATGGGCCGCCAGAACAATAAATAATATTGAAATAAGCAGTACACTCAGCGACTCCTTAAAATCAAGAATATCCTTGAGCTTGGGCATGTCCAGATTTCCCAATAAAGTGCCCATCACTACCACAGAAAGAAGACCAGACTCTTTGGCAAAGAGATCAGAGAGCACAAAGACGCCCAACACAGTGGCCAGGGTAAATACATTTAAAAGATATTTTGGAATGAGGTTTCTCTTTATCAGATAATACAACAAATAACCCACGGAAATTCCGATAATAAAACCGGTTAAAACCACCTTGATGAAACCCAGCAATGCAACAGGAGTGAAGGCCAATGCACCACGATTAGAGAGGATAAACTCAAAAACGAGGACTGCAACCAGGGCTCCAATGGGATCGATAATAATACTTTCCCATTTTAGCGTCGTTGCTATATTCCGGTTAAGAGAGACATTCTGCAAAATCGGGGCTATTACCGTAGGACCGGTTACGATGATCAGCGCCCCAAAAAGCAGGGAGATGCTGTAGCTTAGTCCCAGGATAAAATAAGCAGAAACGGCTGCACCAATGAAGGTAACGAAAGAACCGAGAATCACCAGCCGAAGGATAACCGGTCCCAGGTTGCGGATCTCTTTACGCTTTAGGGTCAGGCCCCCTTCGAATAAGATGACTCCGATAGACAGAGAAACAAAGTAAAAAAAATACGATTCCGGAAATATCCCGAGCTGGGAATCCTGATCGTAAATAGGCTCGATCCATTTTTCCCCGTCGATAGACCACAAGGTAGACAGAGGACCTACCACCAATCCAAGCAGGATCAAGGGAAGGATAGCGGGAACTTTCATTTTCCAGGAAAGCCACTGAGCACCAATACCCAGAATGATGATACCTGCTAATTCGACCATGAAAAATATTGACTTTAAAGTCCCGCTGCTAAAATAGTATTTTTACTGAGGTTGATCCGTCAAACAACCTCAGGGTGCTTCCCCTTCATACTGCCTAAATTCATTTTGCTACCTCAGTGTACCCACACCTGATAACCCTCCACAAAATACGTTGTCCTGCCACCAATCTTCATCTTTTTTACCTCTCCTTTACCCTGGATCTCTCCAATGCTATCATTTCTCCATTTCCAGAACCAATTGTCGGGATATATCTTGTAATAAGCATCTCGATCACAAGCCTCCTGAAGAATCTGATGGGTCAGGCGGTGTAATTTTTTCAGATGGGACGGGGATAAAGCTCCGGCCACAGATGCCGGATGCAGCCGGGCCTGATAGCAGATTTCATCTGCGTACAGGTTTCCGATGCCGGCTATTGACTGTTGATCCATGAGCACCGATTTCAAGGTAGTCGTCCTGCCTTCAAAAACCTGGGAAAAGTCCCGGTAGTTAATGGTCAGGGCATCGGGACCGAGGCCGATTTCCCCCAGGTATTTGTGCAGATCATCTAAAAGTAAAATGTTAGAAAATTTGCGCAAATCATCATACCCCAGTACCAATCCTGAATCGAACTGCAGGGAGAATCGCTCATATTTTGGCTTGTCATTTCCGTCAAAATAATAGACCAGATCACCGGTCATACCTAAATGAAACAACACTGCCTGGTCATTATCCAGTACTCCAAAAAAGTATTTTCCCTGCCGGTAGGTGTCGACAAACTTACGGCGCTTCAACGCGGTGGAAAATTCCTCCCGGCTCACATTGCGGATGATTTTGTCATCATGAATCACCACCCCGGAAATCTTAAGACCCAGTACATTCTCTCTAAATCCTTTCATCACAGTATTGACCTCGGGAAGTTCAGGCATGATTAATCATTAATAAAAAAGCAAAACAGGAAAACATACAGAATGTTCTGTTCGGTTTTCTCGTACTTTGGATCTCACTTGACCATGAAGCTCGAAAGGCTCCAGATTCTTATCAGCTTCGGAAAAATAAAATAACAACCTAAATTATTCAACGGCGACCGGATTTTGTTAAACCCATAAAGTAGAATCCGCAACCCATCATTGAAAAGAACGAGCTCCAATACAGCATGGATTTCACGCGGAACATAAAGGGCAAATAAATCAGCTTTAGTTGTCCCGGATAGCTTCCACGGGATTGGAACGGGCTGCACGAATAACCAATATTCCGACTGAGAACAGACAAATAAATAACAGAATAATTCCGGAGAACAAGAAGGTATACCAGCTAATGTTAATATGGTATGCAAAATCCCTCAGCCAAATACTCAATACCCACCAGGTGAGAGGTACTGAACACAATAATCCAATAAAGAATAAATTTAAATATTGTCGATTAATCAGTAAGAAAATACCTCCGGAAGATGCCCCCAGGACTTTCCGAATGCCAATTTCTTTTTTACGCTGATCAACCGTAAAGGAAACCAGACCCGTCAACCCGAGAATAGCGATAAAAACGGAAAGTAAGCTCAGCATATTAACAAGTATACTCAACTGCTTATCCTGTTCATAGAGCCGGTTTAGATCTTCGTCCAGAATGGAGTACGAGAACGGAGATTCATGGGCAAATTGTTCCCAGGCACCCTTTACACCGGCAAGGGTCTGCTCGACCGTGGCTTGCCGGTATTTTACAGCCAGCATTTTTTGATCTCCCCACATGGGAGATTCGATATGTACCAGCAACAATGGATTTATATTTTGGTAAAGTGATTGAAAGTGAAAATCACTGACCACTCCAATGATTTCTGAATTTGGTACACCATCAGATGGATAAACGATCTTCTCGCCCAGCGCCTCTTCCGGGGTCCAACCAAATAACCTGGCCGTAGTTTCGTTGATGACAGCATGGTATTTATCTGCCTCGTTGTTTTCCTGAAAGAATCGACCGGCAGCCATCTTCAAATTCATGGTGGCAAGGAAATGGGGATCCACTTTCACCTGTGAAATGGCTAATTTTATGTTCGACCCTTCTCTCTGAAAAAGATCTTCGAATGACATTTCACCCGGCACGGACATAGTGACCGATGCACTCTCCACTTCCGGCATATTTTCTATCTGGTTTCGAAGGGTATAAACCTGATCCCCTAAAATCTCTGCACCATCTACCACCAAAATATTTTCCCTTTCAAAACCCAGGTCTTTTTCATTGAGATAGTTTAATTGTTTGGTCACCAGAATTCCTCCACTAAGAAGAGCCAGAGAAATCGTGAATTGAAAAGCGACCAGGAGATTACGCAGACCCAAATTTCCCTTACGATCCCCTTTCTGAGATGCCATCACCGTGACCGGCTTTAATCTGGTCAGGTAGAGGGAAGGATATATGCCGGCAAGAAGACCGATCAGCAATAAGGTGATGACCAAAAGAAGAAAATCATATGGCTGTCTCAGCCAGTCAAAATAAATATTAATTCCGGTGCGGTTGAAAATGAAAGCAGACAATGCCAATGCCAACGGGATGCTTAAAACCGAAGCAATAAAGGTCATAAAGATCGATTCCACCTGAAATTGTCTGGCCAACTCACGAATAGTAGCGCCTAATGTTTTTTTAACCCCGATTTCCTTGGCCCGGATATTTGCCCGGGCAGTGCTGAGATTTACAAAATTGATCACTGCAATCAGTAGGATCAAAATTGCCATAATCTGAAGTATTCTAATCGTCTTGATGTCCCCTACCGGTCCTAATCGGTTGCCGATATCTGCCGAATGCAAATGAATATCCTGCACCGGTTGCAGTTCGAAAACCCAATCGCCCTTGCCTTGCATAAAGTCCTCAAAGTCCATTCCCAGCCGGTCGAAAGTAGATCTGACCTGAGGCATCAGGATCGCAGTCATTTTTTGCGAGATCTGCTCTAAATCATTACCATCCCTCAATTTTACATAGGTTGCCATCTGACTCCAGATCCAACTCCAATCGAAATTCTTAACGGCAGGATTGGTGGGCATGGACAATAGCAGATCAAAGTCAAAATGCATATTCTCAGGGAGATCAGCCACCAGACCACTAACTATGACCGGGAGGCGGTCATCACCCAATAGCAGGACCTTGCCCAAGGGAGACCCGGAACCAAAATACCGTTCAGATGTACTCTCCGTAATAACGACCCGGTTTTTGCCTACCAGCATATTCTGAGGATCTCCTTCGAGGACCGGAATCGTAAAAAAATCGAAGAAGTTGGAATCAGCAGCCAGCACTTTTGATTCGCGAAAGATAATCAGGTCTCCCGTCTGATCCTTATATCTTACTTCGTAGGTGCCCGGTGTGTTGATCCGGGTAGCCTCGATAATTTCAGGAAAATTTTCCTTCAATTGATTAGCCAGTGGAGGCGTGGTATTTGCAAACATCCCTCCAGCGGGCGTCCAGATATTCGTCTGATTGACCCGGTACATGCGATCTCCATCCCGGTAAAATGAATCGTAGTTCAACTCATACCGGGTATAACTGTAAATAATCAGACATACTCCGATCCCTACCGCCAGGCCCATAACATTGATAAATGAATAGCCAAAATGACGTCGATAATTTCGCAGGGCGATTTTAATATGGCTGAAGAAAAGTCCGGAGTTAAAAAGCATAAAATTGAATTTATTTCGGGATATAATTTCCCATCTAAAAAATCGCACGATCTGATAGAGAAAATACCATTGAGCCAGACGTGCCCCTTTCTCCCTCAGATTTTTATTATAGTTTTCCCACAGATCCCCCTCAATACTTTCAAGCAGAAATTCCGGACAAAACCACCGTAAAAATCTCAATGCCACCTTGACCACCCGGCTCTCCATCAAATGGGATAAAATTTTAATTGCGGAATTAAATTCCATAATTGTTCCCTGGATTCTTTGAGCGAACGCAAGACCGATATTCCGGCACTGGTGATCGAAAAAATCCTTTTACGTCTTCCACCCCGGGTAGCTGTAGCACCACCTAATTCGGACTTTACCAGGCCTTTATCCTCAAGCCTGTATAAGGTCACATGAACAGAACTTAAGTTTACCGTTTTGTCCAATTGGCTCTTTATCTCTTCCACAATCGCATTTCCATAAGCATGATCACCAAGAATGGCAACCATGGTCAATATTTGTTCCTCAAAGAAACCCAATTGGTCATGGCTCATTACTACATATTTTGTCAAACAAATCTATTTATTTCTATAAGATTTGTCAAAGAAATGGGCCGTAGAATACTTTTTAATAGACAAAAGAGAAGTAAAGATCGATATAGATTGTTATTTTTAATTGAATGTGTAGCCTGCTACACGGTGGAAAAAGAACAAAATGAAAATCACAGTCGTTGGAGCCGGTGTCTGGGGAACGAGTACGGCGTACTATCTGCGAAAGATGGGTGTACAGGTAGAGTTAATCGATATGTGGGGGCCCGGCAATGTACGATCCGGATCCGGTGGTGCTTCCAGGATCATACGGCTCGTCTATGGTCCTGACGATGTATATATTGATCTTACCGCACGATCTTTCCACTTGTGGAATGATCTCTTTCAGAAAAACGCGAAAGATTATTATCAGGAAACCGGACTGTTATGGCTATTTAGCCAGGAAGATGATTCTTATGCAGCTGATTCGAAGAGAAGAATCGAAGCATTGGGATTTGAGTTGGAAGAACTGGATATCACCGATACTCAGTTGGCCTACCCGCAGATATCGCTCACCGGTATAAGAAAGGTATACTTTGAAGATAAAGCTGGTATACTATATGCCAGCAAATGCTGTGAATTATTACTGCAAAGATTTCAGGAGATTGGTGGTCATTATATGACCGGACATGCTACCGTAGATGAGCAAAGTTCCGACTTCTCGCTCCTGATCAATGGCAAGAAAGCCGTCTCCGATCAGTATATATTTGCCTGTGGCCCCTGGACTCGCAATTTGTTTCCAGGCCTGTTAAAAAAGTATACTTATGTGTCTAAACAGGATGTGTATCATTTTGTGATCCCTCCTGAACGAATGCGGTTATTTGACACATCTCATCTACCGGTCTGGTTAGACTATAATGTTGAATCTCCACTTTATTACGGCATGCCCATGCATCTGGCAAAAGGTTTTAAAATCGCCTACGATGACCGGTCCGAAATCTTCAATCCTGACCAGGATGACCGGTTACCAAATTTGACCCATCTGACAAAAGCAAGAAAGTTTATAGACCATAGATTTCCGCTGCTGACGCAAGCTCCGGTTGCCTATACGGAAGTGTGTCAATATGACAATAGTCTGGATGGGCATTTTATCGTAGATATGCACCCCCAATTTAAGAATGTGCTAGTGATGACCGGAAGTTCGGGGCATGGCTTTAAAATGGGTCCCGCACTGGGAGAAACGGTCTCCAGGCATCTTTTGAAAGGATCACCACTTCCGGAACAATTCAGACTGAATCGCTTTTTAAATAAATCGGTAGTGCAGAGTCAATTTATCCAAAAAGAGAAAAAACATTGATCAGAAACTCGTATTTATCTCAGAAGGAGCATTTATTTTTTGACCATTGATTCAAACAAATTCCTGGTTTCTTTTATTGTCCGACTAATATGAAATGCTTCTTCGATGTGCTTTTTAGCAGCTGCACCGTGGCTATGAGACAATTCCTGGTGGGTGTAGTAGAAAAAGATGGCGTCCGCCAGTGATTGCGGATCTTTTGGAGGCACCACCAAACCTGACTCCTGATGCACCAGGAGTCCCTTGTTTCCATATATGTCAGTGATGATTGGTGCCACACCCATGCTCATGGCTTCAATTACCGACTTTGTGGTTGCTTCACCGCCTATCGATGGTAAAACAAAAACATCACAAGAAGCTAATATATTCAAGACGTCGTTTCTCCATCCGGTCAGATGTATTTTTTGTTTTTGCGGACTTTCATCAATCAATTTTTGGAGTCCACCTTTGTTCATATCCCTACCAATCAGCAATAAATGGACTTCAGGCATTTCAGCAAATAAATAAGTGGCCTGCAACAAATATTTAATCCCTTTAAAAGGCCGGGCATTTGCCATGCATGCAACCACAAAGGAATTGGACGGGATACCAAACTGAGATAAATCCAGGGGGTCTATTCCTTCATACCAGGAGGGATTATGTCCTTTATTTATCGTGATCGCCTTAGTGTTTGTGAAAAACTTTTGCTCTTTTAAAAGGTCATTTATTGAATCTGCCAGACACACTATTTTATCAACCCGGGGATTTAAATATTTAAAATATGCCGTTGGATCATACCAATGAATGTGTCCCGTATACCCCCGGTACAAAATCACTTTTACCGGCAAACCATACGCTGCGAAAATACCGTTGATAATGGCCTGGCTGTTGAACAAATAAAAAATATCAATTTTTTCGTCTTTTACTTTTTCTTTCAGAAAATGAATAAATTTCCAATCGAATTTTTTCTTAGGATGATTTAACAGCACCGGAATCCCGGCTTCTCTGAATTTGGTTTCGTACACGGTATCCGGATAAGTAATTACTTGCACATCGATGCCCGTCTGCTTTAGTCCCATTATCAGTTCTGCCTCCGGCTTTGCAGCCTGCGTATCCCTGTAATCACTTATTACCAAAACCCTCATGCAAATAATTATTTAAACCCTTGCTTTCTTCAAGCGCGAAAGTAGAAATAGCAATACGCAACTGCAAATTAATAAGGAAGAAATCGATCCATATATACACCTGAATGGAGACCCTGTGAACAAAACCGGACCATAAAAAAATAGCCAACCCAGATCTATCTCAAAAGTCGCAGGCATCTATGGCGAGAGCACGCTCAACCAGGATGCTTTTCTCAGTTCATTGACACAAGTCAAATAGCCGGTTTAAAGCTAAAAGCGTTCAAAAAATCTCCTCAAGACCATTGTTTACCCTTCACTTTTCAATCGCTGCCTCAATTTCTTGCAGAAAAGACTTCAACCGGTCTCGTGGATCGCTTGGAGGCAAAGTTTCCAAAGGAACAAAACCACGGTAGCCTCGATTTTTAATTATTGTAAACAGCTTATTGATATCCGTAGGCTCGGCTACATTATTTTGATACACACTTTCCTTTATCTGCCAGGTCCTGGCATAAGGAACGAGTGCATCTATCTGTTGATATGGATCTCCCAAACGCAGGGATCCAATATCCAGATTCAGGCCAAACCAGGGAGAATCGATTTGATCAAGCACGGATTTTACATCTTCCATAGACTTTAGGGCATCAAAATGATTCTGCAGTGTTATGATCACCCCGTGCTCTTTGCCAAATTCGATACAGGGATGTAAACAATCGACAATCCATTTTTTGACTTCTGTGATATCATGACCATCGGGAATTTTATTTCCGGCAAACAGGCGAATCACCGGTGCGTCCAATTTTGCCGCAACCTCGATCCATCGTTTGGCAAAATCGATTTGCTTTGCTCTTTCCTCCTGATCGGGCAGGGCAAAATCATTCCTGATTCCGGTGCCACTTATTGCCATACCATTCACAAAGGCCGTATGCTTGGTAGCATAGATCTCCCGATCTGAAGGAACTTCCGGATAGGTGGTGAAGTAATAGCCCGTGGGATCAACCGCATCAAATCCCAGTTCACCACAAAATTCGATCGCTTTAGCTAAAGACCAACCACCTTCCGTGATCAGTTTATTAAAGGAGTACATATTGCAGCTGGTCTTGATCTTATAAGGCACTGCTCCGAAGAGCGCGCTCCTTGAGGCTGCAAACGGTAGAGACACCATCGAAAGACCGGTATCTTTTAAAAATTCCCTTCGTCTCATGTCCGAATCATTTCTTACAAGATAAAACAAAAATGAAGCATCCGGATGTATTGAGGTGGAGCGACCGGAGGCACAAAGTATCTCCGGCCGGGTTACAAATTTTATCTTTAGCCTAAAATCATTAAAAAAGTGCAGACCGTCGTTTGTGAAAATCCCGGAAGTCTTGTCCTCAAGAACATTGATGATCCCATACCCTCCCCTGGTAAGGTATTATTGAAAATAAAGCACGTCGGTATCTGTGGTACTGATCTACACGCTTTCGCGGGTAATCAACCATTTTTTACCTATCCCCGGATCCTGGGCCATGAGCTTTCAGCAGAAGTCGTCGACCTCAATTCTTATCAAGGTGGAAATCTGAAACCAGGTGATGAGGTAGTCGTCATTCCTTACAAACATTGTGGAAAATGTTTTGCCTGCCGGAAGGGGAAAACCAATTGCTGCGAAAAATTATCCGTATTCGGTGTCCATGAAGATGGAGGTATGCAGCAATACTTCGAGTACGACCCCAGTCTATTGTTACCGGCCGAAGGACTTCTATCACGTGAAAAGGCGATTGTGGAGCCCCTGTGTATCGGCACTCATGCGGTTGAAAGAGCAGAACCCGGCCCTGACTCCTGGGTGATCATCTCGGGATGTGGCCCCATTGGTGTGGGAATTATCTGGGCTGCACAGGCCAGAACGGACCGGATTATCGCTTTGGATGTCGATGAAAATCGGTTGAATTTCTGTAGAAAAAATCTGAAAGTCCCGTACACAGTGAGTGTAAAGGAAGACGTCCTTGATCAAATCAGGGAGATAACCGGAGGATTGATGGCTCAGGTGGTTTTCGATGCAACCGGCATCAAAGCACCCATGGAAAAGGCAATTGACTACCTGTCACCTACCGGCAAATATGTGCTGGTCGGTCTGAACCGGGGAAATCTATCATTTAATCACCCCTCCATGCATGCCAGGGAATTGTCTGTCCTCTGTAGTCGCAATGCAACCATTAGTGATTTCGAGAACGTGATACGACGAATGCAAAACCGGGAATTCCCCAGTAGTTCATATATCACACACGAGGAAAACTTCAGGCAAATACCGCAGCGATTTGATTTCTGGAAAAACCCTGAAAATCAGGCGATGAAGGTCGTGACCCAATGGGACTAAATAATGTATTTTAAAAATCGGATCATGAGATATTTTTTCCTTGCAATGACTCTGGTCCTGCTAAGTTGCAATACCAATGAAAAAAAAGCAGCGCAGAGGCCCAATTTTCTTTTTCTGTTTGCTGATGATCAGACCTTCGATGCCATCCATGCCTTAGGTAATCAACAGATCAGCACTCCGAATCTGGATTCACTAATTGCAAATGGATTTACGTTTACCCATGCCTTCAATCAGGGTTCATGGAGTGGGGCAGTATGTGTTGTCAGCCGGGCCATGTTAGCTTGCGGACGATATATATACCATGCCAGGGAAGACATAGACCGGGTGCCACTTTGGGGAGAAGTAATGGGAGAGGCCGGATACAACACCTTCATGACCGGGAAATGGCATAATGGCTATGAGACCGTCTATAAGAGCTTTCAAAACTCCAAATCGGTGGGTGCAGGTATGTACGAAACCAAGGGGGGAATGGAAGGTCCTGGCTACTTCCGGCCGGTAGAAAACAAAGAAGATACCTGGTCTCCCTATGACACGAGCCTCCTTGGCCATTGGTTTCCACGCTTTTATGACATTACCTCAACGGAGGAAGGGAAAATTCGTAGTGATGAATACCGCGTCCACCGGCATACATCGGAGATCTACGCCGACAATGCCATCGAGTTTCTCAATCAGCAAGCCGGTGCAACAAATCCCTTTTTCATGTACGTGGCCTTTAATGCTCCACATGATCCCAGGCAATCTCCCAGGGAATATGTAGACATGTATCCGTTTGACAGCATCGATCTTCCTGAATCTTATCTGCCGGAACATCCTTTTGATCAGGGAGAAAAAATGACATTGCGGGATGAACTCCTGGCCCCTATCCCGCGCACTGAGTACGCCATCAAAAAACATTTACAGGAATACTATGCTATCATTTCTCATCTGGACAGTCAAATCGGCCGGATCTTCAAAGCTTTAAAAAAGCAGAATCTCGACCGCAATACCTATATCATATTTACGGCGGATCATGGGCTGGCTGTGGGAAAACATGGACTTCTTGGAAAACAAAATCAATATGACCATAGTATTCGCGTTCCCATGGTGATAGCAGGGCCGGATATTCCTGGCAATAGGAAATCGGACGCGCTGGTTTATCTGCAAAGCATTTACCCCACCACCTGTGCATTGGCCGGTGTGGAAATACCTCCTTCTGTTGAATTCAGGAACCTACTTCCCATCATAGAAGAAAATAGTCCCGGCGAGGACGCCATCTTTGGCTCATACAAGGATTTTCAAAGAATGGTTCGTACCACAACCCATAAGTTGATCATATACCCTGAAGCCAGGGAGATGCAATTATTCGATTTATTGGAAGACCCCCTGGAACTTCATAATTCGATCGACCGGCCAGACAATCAGGAGATAGTACAGTCGTTATATAACCAGCTTACGGATTTACAGCAATTAGTCGGTGATACACTCGTCTTAAAAAATCCGGGGCTTTAGGTTCAGTAGCTTCAAATGGTGCGTAGATTTTTACATTTCTTACCCCTTCTGTTGGTCTCAATCAACCCGTTTATGGCAAAAGGGCAGATCGTAATAGATAGTTTCGAGATGAACCTCAACAACTGGGAAATACTGGTGGGAAATGCCAATCTGGACGGAAATGAATTTAGTGGAGCCTCTTCGGTACGGCTACATCGACCCGACCTTCCCATTGGTGCCTCTACCACCATCCGGCACAGAACTTTCAATGACAACTTTGGCATTTACGATATGGCTTGTTTTGCCGACGGGCCGGTTTCAGACATTCAATTTCTCTTTCAATATCAGGACGATCAGAATTATTATTCTGTTGGTAGTAATCCCAGCAATACGGACAATCCTGAATTTAAGCTGTGGAAAGTAGTGAATGGTGTATACACTGTGCTGGACAGTACCGGTCCGGTCATGAACCTATTTGAATGGTATAAGATGCGGGTGGAACGATATTGTACCGGAGAAATCTCCGTCTATGTGGATGACAATCTTGAGCTCCAGGCATTTGATCGTGAACTGTTGGACCCGGGAACCGTCTGTCTGGCTGCCTGGGCTGAAAACACTTTTTTTGACGACCTGACTTTTGAACTGGCAAATTCCAATATCGTTACCGAATTAAATGAATTTATCTGCAGCGGTACTTTTTTCGAAGTCGGTGATAGCCGGTACAGCAAAGCCGGTACTTATTACGACACACTGCAAACCCAGGACGGTTGTGATAGCGTAATCATTCTCGAATTAAACATTGCACCGCATTATCTGGTCAATGAATCCGACACCGTCTGTGCTGACGCAGGCTATATCTTCGGTAATGACACGCTCTATTTGAGCGGAAGATACAGTGCCACGTTGCAAAGCATTTATGGTTGTGACAGTCTCGTCGAACTGGATCTCACGGTGATCGGTGAGAATATAATGAGAGATACCATCCTTTGTGAAGGTCAGCCCATCCTGTTTGGAGTGGATACGATCACCCAACCCGGTATTTATATTGATACGCTGGTATCGGTTGATGGTTGTTTTTCGATCATTCAACTCAACGTTGAAATCCAAAATTCGATTTCGCTGCTCGGACCGGATCAGACGATTTGTTTTGAAGAGACTCCAAACATCCCCTTGCGGGTCTTGGGATATGACTCCTTGATCTGGTTTGACGGACGCAGACAGGAGACCATCGCTGTCAGCACTCCGGGG